>DASTWL010000089.1 GCA_035765895.1 Verrucomicrobiia bacterium
GTTTACCAGGTTCCGAGCATCAATAACGCAAACGTGTTGGTGATGGGTGGCTACGCGACCTTCATCGTCACAGGCGATGTCAGCATCAGCGGCCAAAACGGCCTGACCATCGCACCCGACAGCTCACTGAAGATGTATGTCGGCGGCTCGTCCGTCAGCTTGGGCGGCAACGGCGTGATGAATAAAAATGGTTACGCGCGCAATTTCAAATTGCTGTGCGCAGATTCCGTCACGTCCTTGAGCATTGGCGGCAACGGTGAATTCACCGGCTGTGTTTACGCCCCCAATGCGGCGGTGAAACTCAACGGCGGCGGCAACTCCGATCAGGATTTCGTCGGCGCCCTCGTCGGCAACACCATTACCATGAATGGTCACTATAGTTTTCACTATGATGAGTCGCTCAAGAGCGAAGGTGACAGCAGCCGCTACGTGATGCAGTCCTGGCAGGAAGTCTCTCTGACCCAGGCTGGAAACTGATCGAACACTGCCTTTTTCAACCTCCGGGCGAGCCATGCTCACCGGAGGTTTTTACTTTTAGGGACACGGGATTCAAGAGCAGCGGCACGCAACCGTCACATGGCGGAGCTTTACCCAATTCTGTTGGTTCGATTTGGAGCGGCATCAGAAATCCGGAGAGAGGATCTCCGAATTAGTTCAAAGCTGCCTGACAGCCGTCATTCCGATAAGGGAATCTCTCATAGATTGTGGCCAAGGCCACGTTCTCGTGCCAGCGATCGTTTACACCAGGCCGCACCACGCTTGGCAAGATATCGATTTACTTCGAGAGCACCGACAATGGCCGCGGAAAAACAACATCCGAAGTGGACGTTGGCGAATTCGAAAAGCGGTGGCTGGGACAAATCGCCACCGGCATTTGTCTGGTGGCCAGATTGCATTCCCGAGTTTATCCCGAAGCCTAAGAAATTTATCCTTTGAACACCTGCGAAAGCAGAAGAATCAACTTCTAAAGTTCCTCCCATGCGACGGCATCATAGCCACGGATGATGGGCACGTTGGGCAGCGCCTCATCGAAGTGAAAATTCACGTGGCCATTCATGGTCGCTGATTTGACTACTACGGCACCTTTGAAATCGATGGTGTCGGAGCCACCTCCGCCCAAGGTCAAATCGGAGCCCGGTGCATAAATGGTCCCGGTGTAGGTTCCATTGCCCGACATGCTGATGGTTTTATTTCCGTCGAGTCCCACCAGCATGAAATCCTTTGGCGCCGCAGCTGGATCGGTGTTCAGCGAACCGGCCCCCGACATCGAGAACGTCTGGCCCGCCATGTATATCGTCAGGCTGCCCCCCTTTTCAATGGTGATGGCCGGTGTGCCGTTCAACTTGACATCACCCGTAATCAGCAGCCGCACATGGCGATTGGTGGTGATGAGCAAACTGGTGGAAAGGGAGCTGAGCGTGTAATCGCCGTCATATTGGGGAACGTAGTCGTAAGCTGACGCCCCACCGGGTTTTGCCGGCGCCCCAAAGGTATTCCAGTCGGCCGGCAAGCCCGCCACCGCGACGTCCATGTTGAAATCGTTGGCAATGGTGCCGGAAACCGTGCCGTTCTTCAGAATCGAATTGGTGACGGTCTGCAGGCTGTTCGTGTTATTTGCCCCGAGCAACAAATCGCCATGCACATTGGCATTTCCCACATCCAACAACCCATAAAGGCTCACCACATCTCCCTGGCTGCCGACGTAGCTGGAATTGGTCGAGTTATAGCTGTCCGTGCTGATGTTGTTTCCCTTCATGTCAACGTCGTTTAACGCAACCAGAGCCGCGCCAAACAACGGCGTGGCGGCGGTTTTAACCCGCACCACCCGCACCAGTGTGGCTCCGAGCGCCGGCACCGTAACCCGGCCCGTGGAATAAAAAATCGGCGCGCTGTCGGCGGCAAAGGCCGCGTAGTTGACGTCATATTGGCTTCGCCCAATCGTCCGACTGGCCGCCCACGCGGCGCCATTGGTCCGATACTTGGGCATGCCCACGTTAACCTGGGCAAACGCCTCTTCAACACCCGCCTCCGCCGTAGCCAGTGCCACGTTCCACGCCTGGGACCGGGCCACCGTGGCGTTCTGATGCCGGACGAGCACGAGATAGCTGGCCAGCACAATACCGATGATGACGCCGGTAACCAGCGTGACCATCAGAACGCTGCCGGCGTTCCGCGAGAGGCGTGTCAAACGGAGCTTCATGGTCACTTGGATTGTTGGTTGCGGAGCACGATTTGGGCGGTTTGAATCGTTTCGGTGTTCACCAGGTTGGTGCCCATCACAGACCGCGAACATTTCCAGTTCATGCTCACCAGCTTGCACAATGCCAGCGTATCTGCGGTGTGAAAGGCATTCGTCTGGTTCGCATAGGGCGTGCGCTGCCAGAGGCTGAAGTTCCAGCGTTCACAGCCGGTCAAAAGAGTCTGTTCCTCGGCTTTGTCCGAATACTTGGCCGTCAATTCCTGGGCCGCCGGATCCCACGCGTATTTGACGGTGATGCCCTTGGGGGCGTTGGTAATCAGCAGCCAGATGGGCGTCGTGTTGGTTTGCACGCCGATCACGGCGGTCGCCTGCCGGATTTCCCGCGTCATGCGGTCGATTCCCAGCCGGCTTTGCTGGTCCAGCACGGAGTAATTGCCCAAGGCAATGAAACTGCGCGCGCCAAAAACGATCAGCGTCACCACAATGGCCAGCACCAGCGAACCGATAGCCACTGCCACCAGCACTTCCACCAGGGTCATCGCCCGGCGTGCGGCAGTGGATTGGTTTGGGGCGGCGCAGAATTTCATTGGCGGTAACCGTAAACGTAGTTTTGCATCCCCCAACGGGCGACCTGAGTCCGCAGTTCACGATAATGCGGCACCGGCGCGCCAATTCCGTTGGTCCAGCGCACTGCAATGGTCACGGCCTTGATGTCGGCCAGGTAGCCGGGCGACCCGAGATATGTCGGCTGGTTCAGGCTGATGCTGCCGTAGTAGGTCGCGCCCAGCGGGGCGTAATTGTCGGTGAAATTCGTCTGAAAGTAGGCCGAGTTGGTTAACTGGCTCCACGTGTAGAGCCGAAGGGTTTCGGCCCGCTGCACCAGAATCTGCGTGGCCCGCAGGTTTTCGCGCGCCACTTGAATCACTGAGAACGCCGCGGAAAACGCCAGATAAAGCGACACGAAGAGCACACCGATCACGCCTACGGCGACCATCACCTCGACAAACGTGTAGGCTCGTCGTGAACCGCATCCACGCTGTTGGCTGGCGCGCATTTTTGTGCTGTTTTGCTCCCCGATCTGCATCACGGCTAACCATAACCACAGGCAATGTCAAAATTAAACCCGGGAAAAACCCGTAACCTCCGCGTTTGCTGGCCCCGGTGTCTCCCGGGGTGACTCGGCCCATTCACGCGTTCTTGCACTGCTGTTGAACATCCTCTACACCGTGGGCGATGAGCAGACCATCGCAACCCACGGTCCCTAAATGGCCATTCTTTTTCAGCGACGCCTTCATGTTAGGACTGGCTTGGTTGATTTATGCCCAGGGCAAGTTTCCGATGGATACCTTTAACACGGCCGCCCTCTGTGCCTGCGTCGCCGTGGGCGCCGCCTTTGCCGTAACGCCGTTCGTGCTCGATTACCGTCTGATCCTGAAGGCCACCGAAGCCGAGGCCCTGACCACCACAATGGACAAAGTGCAAAATCTGGAGACCGTGGCCACGCAAATCGCCCAAGCCACCAGCCAGTGGCAAACTGTGCAGGATCACTGCGCGAAAACCACCACGGCGGCGCGGGAAATCGGCGAACGTATGGCCACCGAAGGCCGGGCCTTTGCGGAGTTCATGCAAAAGGCCAACGACGCCGAGAAGGCAAATCTGCGGTTGGAAGTCGAAAAACTACGTCGCGTGGAGGCCGACTGGCTGCAGGTGCTGGTGCGCATGCTGGATCATACCTTTGCCCTGCACAAAGCCGCGTTACGTTCCGGAAAGCCTGCATTGATCGAGCAAATTGCCCAGTTCCAAGGCGCTCTGCGGGATGCCGCGCGCCGCGTTGGTGTAAACCCGTTTTCCTCCGATGCGGGCGAACCCTTCGACCAGACCAAACATCAGGCCAATCAACCCGGACAACCGACAGCCGAAGCCGTCGTGCGGGAAACACTGGCCACCGGTTATACGTTCCGTGGTCAAATGGTCCGCCCCGCCCTGGTCGAACTGACCTCCCCGGCCGAAGCCGTCGTGGAGCCGGCCGCCTCGACCGCACCGGCAGACGACACCCCGAAGGAGCCAACCCTGTTCTAACCGCCGGCCGGTGCACCCCTTGCCAGCCACGCTGTGAAAATCAGACTGACACTGTGACCCCGGGCGCGAGGAAATACAGCCAGCAGCGGGTAACCGGTTTGCCGTAAATGGCCGCCAACGCCGCCGCGTAAAGTTTCAACTGGGGGCGATACAACTTCTCTTTCGCCGCCACGTCGGCGGCCGCCACCTGGTCGGTCTTGAAGTCGAGCAGCCATAACTCTGCGGGCAGCATCACCACCAGATCGGCGACGCCCTGCACCACCACGAATTCTCCGGCCGTGTCCGCCGCCGCCACTCCGGTCATTCGCTCCAATTCGGCCATCGTGAAGCGCGCCGTGAAGGGCAGTTCACGCCGGATTGCGGCGGCGTGCACCCGAATTTGCCTCCCCACATCGCCCTGCCAGAAGCGCGCCAACGCCGCGAGTTCCATCGCCGCCGCCTGCTCTGCACTGAATACACCTCGCGCCACCAGCGCCGCGAGTTGCCGGCGCAAGTCCGCCTCGTCACACGGCTGCTGGAGATTCAACCGTTGCAGGAATTGGTGGTGCAACGTGCCGATCTCGGCGGCGCCCCCCGCGCGCGGCGAACGCCGCAGCGGCTCCAACCGGGCCACCCACGGCCGCGCATCCTCATCCGCCAGTTCCGCAGCCTGCCGCCGCAGCGTCGTGACACTGGTCTTGGCGGCGGTGTTCGTCGCGACGCGATGGGGGTATTGCCAGCGAATACGCTGTTTAACCTCTTCAATCGCCCGGCCAGTTTCCGCGCTGGCTTCGGTGGCGGGCACGGGTGAATCGGCCGCGGCCGGCAACGGCATCCGTTTTACGGCCGCCCAGATGCGCCAACTGAGCAATTCCCCTGCTCCGCCGCTGTCCTGCCAGTCCTCCGCCCGTGTCACAGTCGGCAGCCACAACAACAACCAGTCGAGCGGCGTGCGCGCCGCGAGAATCTCCCGGTCGGCGGGAATGCGGGGCGGCACGGATTCCCACGCCTCACCATCCCGCCGCGTCGCCGTCGCCGTCAGCAAGAGACGGTCACGCGCCCGTGTCGCGGCGACGTAGAGCAGACGGAGTTCTTCGCCCAGAAGCTGGTGACGATGTCGCCGCGCCGCGAGCCAGTGCGCCAGCGATGGATGCTTGGTGCCCGCGGCGGGCAACACCACGCGGGCGCCCAGACCAAACTTTTCATCAAGCAAAATGTCCTGCCGCAAATCGTCGAAGTTGAACCGCCCACCGAGGCACGCCACCACCACGACCGGAAATTCGAGGCCCTTGCTTTGATGGATGCTCATCAAGCGGACGGCATTTGGCGTCGGCGCAGCGGCCGGCTCCAAGTCCTGTCCCGCCGCCTCCAACGATTCCACAAATTTCAAGAAGCGGAACAATCCCTGGCGTTGATACGGATCGTATTGACGGACGGCGGCGACGAACTTGCGCACATTGGCCGCCCGTTCCGCACCGCGTTCACCCGCCTTGATGATCGACTCGTAATCCGTCTCTGTCAGCGCCTGCTCCAGACACTGGGACAACGATGCGTGCCGGACCCGTTCCCGCCAGACGGCAAATTGGGTCAGAAAGCGATCCACCTTGGGCCAGGCCGTTTGGGCCGCCGCGGGCAGTGTGGTCCCTTCGGATGGCTGCCGGGCGACGCGATGAAACTCCCGCACGGCCGTCCAGAAACGGCGCGCGCCGTTGACGCTGCGGACGGCCGCCAGTTCATCCAGACTGACCGCGACGAGCGGCGAACGCAGCACGGCCAGCAGCGGAATATCCTGCAACGGATTGTCCAGCAGCCGCAGCAGGCTCAGCAAATCCATCACCTCCGTGCTTTGCAGAAAGCCTTCACGCGCCGCGTGCAATGGCACCCCGCACTTGTGAAACTCCTGCGCAAACGCCTCCACCCGGCTCCGGGGAGACCGCAGCAAGACAGCCATGTCACGCCATTCCACGCGTCGCAGTCGCTGGAATTCCTTGTCCCAAATCTCGAGCCCGGATTCGTGCAGCTCGCGCAATCGTTGGGCAACCAGGCACGCCTCGCGTTCCACGGTCAGCAAGTCCTCCGGCTCCGCCGCGCCGTCAGCCGGACCGTTTTCCCCACCTTCTTCCTCACCGGAATCGCGAGGGATCAGGTGAAATTCCACCGCCCGCTCCGCCGCGCGCGGCTCGTCCGCCGCCGGTTCCTCACGGCCCGGCACGAGGGGTTCATACGGCACGCCGCCGATGGTGTCGCGCATCAGGCAGGGAAAGAGCGCGTTCACGAAGCGGATGATGCCCGGCACGCTGCGAAAATTCTCCGCCAGCACCACGCGCCGCCCGCGGATCCCATCCTGCCACTGTCGTTCGTAATCACGGAACAGCTCCGGCCGCGCGAGGCGGAATTGATAAATGCTCTGCTTCACGTCACCGACCAGAAAGCGGTTGGCCAGCATGACGGGTGTTCCAGGAACTGCTTCATCGGACGCTTCGCGGCTGATGGCGGAAAGAATCGCGTCCTGTGCGGCATTGATGTCCTGGCATTCATCCACGAACACATATTCCAACGCGGCGCGCCATCGCCGCGCCACCGGCGTCAGCGCGCCCGCATCGTCCCGCAGCAGCCGCAACGCGAACTGCTCGAGATCGGCGAAGTCGATTCCGCCCGCTTCTCGTTTGGCCGCGGCGAAGGTGGCGGCAAACTCGGTCGTCAGCGACAGCAACGCCTGCAGGCACGGCCGCACCTGTGTCCAATCCGCATCCAGGCCGTCGCCCGCTTCGGTCGATTCGCACTGACTTGCCAGAAACGCCGCCTCGTCGAAAAAGCCCTGGAAGGGCTTCCGCAGTTTCAGCTTCATGCGCGGCGGCCAGTCAGCGTCGGCCTCGAGAATGGTCTGAAAATGCGGCCCGCAGGCCGCCGTGCCTTGCCGGGCCGCCACGGCGAGCTGTTGCACCGCCAGCGCGCAGCGGGCCATATTCGCCGCTTGCGCGGCCGCCGTGGCCAGTTCCGGCTCCCATTCCTTCGCCCACTCGTGCACCGCGGCGCGGAACCAGTCGCGCCATTGCACCGGTTCGGCATCGGCCAGGGCCTGACGTTGCGCGGCAAACCAGCCCGCGGGCGACGGCAGCGTTTGGGTGTAGGTGTGGACCTGACGCACCATCGCCCGGATGCCTTCCACGTCACCCTGACCGTAGCGCCGGATCAATTCCCGCACCGCCACAGACAGCTCGCCGGCGCCGGCAAAGCGGGGCGCGAGACTCGCCTCCAACGCATGTTCGATGAGCGGCCGGGTTTGTTGTTCATCGAGCACCTTCATCGCCGGATCCAGTCCCAGCAGGTGGAAGTTTTCGCGGACCAATTGAAGGCAGAACCCATGCAGCGTGCAGATGCGGGCCGAATCGAGCAGCGCAAGCTGTTCCTGCCACCAGCGGGACTGCTCCGCTTCCGTGCTCGCCTCAGCCGCCTGCATCAAGCGCAGACGCAGCCGGTGCCGCATTTCGGCCGCGGCCGCCTCGGTGAAAGTGACCAGCAGCACATTCTCGATCGAGCAACCGCCCGCCAGCAATGCGGCGCAGCGCTCCACCAGCGTGCTCGTTTTGCCGGTGCCCGCGCCGGCCACGACAATCACGTTGCCGCGCGCCTGCACGGCGTCTTGTTGGGATGGCGTCAAGGGCATGCCGAAGGATCGGTCAAGGAGTTGAGGGTTTGGGTTTGCGCGCCTCCAACCGGCGGAATGCCATCGTCCACGGATCAAACCGGCACACGGCCCGGTAGGCGCAACGGTCGCAGGCCGTTTCCTGCTTGAAGCGATACGGCGAAACCTCCGCGTCGCCGCGAAAAATCGCCCGTCCAATCTCGCGCAACTTGGCGATGGCGCCGTTGACCAGGCCGGCAAATTCGGCGGAGGTCAGGGCTTCGTTACCCCGCTTTGAAAACGAGTTGTCCCGGTTTTTGCTGAAACGAAACTGGTCGCCCTTGGATTCCCCACGCGCGTCAAACAGTTCCAGCACGCCGCCGTCGAACCGGCCGCGATGTTGAAAGCCCGCCCGCGTGTCCACCGCGGAAGCCGCCGCCTCTGCGCGCGTCGCCGCCGTCAACGGGCGCGTTCGCAACGGCACGTAAAAGCCGCCGGCCGCCCGCAGGCGCGGAGCGCCGAACCACGCCGCCGCCTCGGGCTGATGAGTCAAGGCGGCAAGATACGCGAGCAACTGCAATTCGAGCCCGTGCTCGATTTTGACCGCGTCCATCTGCTTGCCACCCGATTTGTAATCCAGGATGACCACCAACGTCTCTCCCGTTTCGGTCGGGCAGAGGTCCACGCGATCAACGCGGCCCCGCAGTTTCAGCGAGCGCCCTTCGCCCAGGTCAATGCCCCAAGCGGGCAGCGCCGCGCCGGGAAGGCCGAAGCTCACCTCCACCGCGGCGGGATCGAAGCCGTATTGCCGGGCCCAGCCCACCAGCGTTTCAATGAGTTGCTCCAGGTTGTTCAACAGCAGCGACGCCGTAAACCGGGCCGCGTCGTCCACGTTCAGCAGGCCGCCGCGGTATTCCTGGATCACGGATTGCCCGATTTCCCGAACCCATTGACGCGCCTCCGCCGGCGCCAGGTCGCGCCAGCATTTTCCCGCGTCGCGCACGCGGAGGTGAAATCGCTGCAACACCTCGTGTTGAAAACTGCCCCGCTCCCGCGCATCGACGACAAATTCCTCCCGCTCCTGCGTGCGCAGTGCCCGCGCCGCGAGGAAGTGGAACGGACAGGCGGTAAAATCCTCCAGCGCACTCACCGACGTGGCGAGTTCATTGCCATAGAGGCGGTGCGCGACATCGTCGCCCAGGCGAACCGCCTGCAAGGCAAGGCGCGCGTTCGCCCAACGTTGCACCACCGGCGCAAATTCCTCGCCGCCGGCCAAAGCGTCCAGGCCGTCAGGAGCGGGCGTGATTTGACCTTCGCCTTCGTCCGCCACACGGGCCGATTGGCGGCTCAGAATGGGCTCAACCAGTTCCGTCCGATGCCGCGCACCCGTCCAGTCCGGGGCTGTGAAGGTCGTTTCGCAAACGCCGGGGACAGCGCGTTTGATGGCCGCCACGAACGCGGACGGATTGAGCGTTTCGCCCGCGGCCTTCACGTTGGCCCAGGTGGCGGTCAATTCACGGCTGGCGCGCGTGAAGGCGATGTAACCAAAGTAGCGTTCGTGGCCGAGTTGCTGTTTCAGGCCCGCGCCCAAGGCCACGCCGCGCGCCTCCAGTTCCAGCCGGTCCGAATCCGTCAGCAGCACGCCCGGCGTGGGCGGCGCCGGGAAAACGCCCTCATTCAACCCGAGCACAAAGACCCGTTGCAGATCCGGATTGCGCGACCGATCCACGCTGCCCACGAGCACCTGGTCGAGCGAGGGCGGAATCACCCCCACGGTCAATCCCGCCAGCCCCGCTTCCACAATCGGCAGCCAGTCGCGCAACGGCAGGGTGGTCGGCCCGAAGGCGCGCTCCAGATTGTCCAGCCAGTCATTCAACTGCGTCCACACCGTTTCGTGCGCCGCGCTGTTGACGTCCAGATCGGCCGCCCGTTGGCGCCAGGCGGCGAGCGTTTCTTCCACCGGCAAGTCGCGCCACAACCGCCGGATGGCCGCCGCGAGCAGTGCGCCATCCGGATTGAATCCGGCCCGCTGGAGCGGCTCTGCAAATCTCGCGAACGGTGGCAGAATGTGCTGCCGCAGGCGTTCCAGCTCTGGTGCCCGCCCGGGTTCATCCGGCAACGCGAACGGTTCATGCCAGACGCGCCCCACCCAGCCGCGCTTTAACGCCTCGTTTTCCAGCCAGTCCACGTCCTCGTCGGACACGTTCACCAGCCCGGTCTTCAACGCGCCGAACCAATCCTCCTGTCGCCAGTCGAATGTCACCGTGCGCAACGCATAACGCGTGAGCTCGGCCAGCGGGTGATGTGTCACCACCTCGCGCCGGTCGAGGAACAACGGAATCTCGTAGCGGCGCAGCACCCGGCGCAACACGTCGTGGTAATCCTCCAACGAACGGACCAGAATGGCGCAATCGCGGAACCGTCCCCCGCCCTGCACGTGCTGCAAAATTTCCCGCGCGGCAAAGGTTGCCTCGGCTTCGGCATCCGTGCAGGCCACCAGGCGGATGGAAGATGGCGCGGCAGTGTCCGCAACCGGCGCCGCGCCTGCCCGTTCGTGGCCCGCGGCCCAGACGCGTTCCAACGCGGCCAGTTGCGGCGCGTTCGCAAACCGGCTGTGCACCGGATCCCGGGTCAACACGGACACCGCCGGACTGGCCCCCAAGGCTTGCGCCACCGCCTCCCGACAGCGGCCGAACGTGCGCCCCACAACCGTCCAGGGCGAAAGCCACGAGACCTCCGCCAGCGGTTCGCTTTCGAGACAAAAGGCCAGCGTGACGCGTTCCGCATGCGGCACCAGCGCCGCCAGCAAGGCAATTTCCTGCGGTGTCATTTCGGCGAAACCATCCAGCCACAGTCCCGCGAGCGGGAGCCGCCGGCCTCCCTCAAACCCGCTGCGCAAGGCTTCCGTCGCCAGGTCGAGCAGCCGGCTGGCATCCTCCAGCTTCCGCCCGTCCGTTTGCGCCTGTTGCAGCCATGCTTCGTAATGCCCCAGCAGCAGGGCGAGATCGTCCAGCTTTTCCGCCAGCCGCCCTGATCCGCGCGTCGTCGCTGCCAAGGCCGTCAGCCTCGCAGGCGAAACGCGGTGGCACTGGAATTCCCGCAACAACTGGCTGAGCTGGGTGGCAAAGCCGGTGAGCCGCGCGCTGGCACGGAAGATTTTCAACCCGGCATGATGCTGCGCGAGCAGGGCGCGAAGCACCATCACCCGCCCCGCCTCGCTGAGCAGCTCGGGAAACGGCCGCTCAAACTGGTCGAGAACAAACGCGGCGAGACGCTCGAAGGAAAGAATCTGCAGCCGGGAATAGCCCGCCAGCCCGGTGGTGGACAGCAACTGGCGTTCGATCTGAAACGTCGCCTGCTTCGGCGCAAGAAACACGAGCGGCGGGCCGTCGGGCGCGCGGCAGAGTTCCGCACGCACTTCCTCGACACAGCGGAACGTCTTGCCGCTGCCGGCCGGGCCGAGAAGGAATTGCACGTGCATGCCGCAGCTTTTCTGGAAAGCCGCCGCGCGCCAAGCAATTTACGGTGTCCGTTGGGAGGAACGAGAGCAGGTGTCCGCAGTCGAGGCGCGTAAACGAGGACCTCGATGATTTTACGCCTCAACCCGTTTGCCGGGCTGCGGGTGAACCACCTTGATTTTGGGATGCCGGGCGCGGATGTGATGCTCAAACCATTTCCGCGCGGCGTCGTCGCCATGTGTGAGCAGCACCACCCGCGGGTCCACCTTCCCGACGAAATCCAGCAGATCCTGCCGGTTCGCATGGGCAGTCAAATCGAAGTCGAGCAGCTCGCAGCGGCGGACGGCTTCACCCCCGCTGGGGCTGAACAGGAACTTTTCCCCCGGCCTGGCTGCCTTGAGCCGGCCGCCGGGCGTCTCCGGATCCGCGTAGCCGACAAAGAAAATTCCGTGCCTTTCGTCAGTCATCATGCGCAGCGCCAGGTCGTGCGCAGCCGTGTGTTCGCTCATCATGCCCGAGGTGATGACAAAAATGCGCCCGCCGCCCAGCTTCATTTTGCGCATCTGCTCGGGGTCCGCGACGATCAATTCAAGCGTCTCGTGCAACAGCAGGTTGCTGTGCTGGCGATGCGTCCGGTGCGCCTGCAAATCGTAAATTTCCGAGAACACGCGGCCGAGCCCGCCGATGTAGATGGGCTGGCGCTTGAGGCGCCCCTCGCGCATGAGCAGCGCCAGCAGCGTCAGGATTTCCTGCGTGCGCCCCAGTGCAAAGGCGGGAATCAGCACGCTGCCCTTCCGCTTGAGCACACGCTGGATGGCCTGGGCCAGCCGTTCGATTTCCGCCTCACGGGTGAAACCCTTCGGCACCGCGCGGTTGCCCCGCGTCGTTTCGAGGATCAACACATCCGCCTGCACGTCCTCGAAACGCGCGGCCCGCAGGATGGTCTGGTCATGAAAACACACGTCGCCCGTGTAGAACATCGTCTCCTTGCGGCCGCGCACCATGACGCCGGCCGAGCCGAGCGTGTGGCCGGCGTCCAGGAATTCCAGCGTGGGCGAGGGCTGCCCGCTACGCGACTTGTGAAAAGCCGCCCATTCAATCTCGCGGTTGTAGCGGAAGCCCTGAAACAAAGGCGCGATTTCCTCCACTTCACCGTGCGTGAAAAGCGGGTATTCGCGGATGCCGCGTTCCTCGCGTTCGCGCATCATCACATTGACGGAGTTGTGGAGCACGCGCTCGACAATGAAATAGCTCAGCTCCGTCATCAGCACGTGCGCCTTGGGGAAGTGGCGGATGGCCACCGGCAGCGAGCCGACATGGTCGAGATGACAGTGCGAGATGGCGATGGCGTCCACCTCCTGTTCGGCGACCTGTTGATACAGCGGCAGGCTGGCGTTGCCGTCATGACGCGGGTGGGTGCCGGCATCGAGCAGCAGCCGGTGCCCTTCCAACTCCACGAGCCACGAGCTGGCGCCGATGTTCGAATCTGGATTAAGATTGGTGATGCGCATGAGTGAGTTGCTATTTGCCGAGCGCCTGGCCGATGAGTTTTTTCATGACGGCCTGTGACAGCGCCCGGGCGTCGTCAAATTTTTCCGTGCCCGCGGGCAGGTCGAACAAGGCCGGCTCGGCCCGCTCGAATTTGACCCGCCAGAAATGCAGGATGACCCGGTTGGTGCCATCGTGCGTCTCGATCTGCAAGGGAAAATCCTTGAGGTCCGCCGCGTTCCAGGTGGTGGCCTCGAACCGCTGGCCATCCGGCGCCGTCAACACCACCTTCGTTTTGACGCAATGATGGCCGTCCAGTTTTTCCTGGCCCAGCGGCGTCCTTTCGATTTTCGCCGGCCGCTGCAGCACCGCGAGGTCATCGTCGCCCAAGGGCGCCACAACACACGCCTTGAACGCCGGATACAGGAGGTAGCTTTCCTTCTTGTCCGGCCGGACCAGGGTGACGACACGGTCCATGCCGACGCTTTGCGCGGCGGCGGCCGCGAGCGCGGGTAATTCCTTCGATTTGAGCCGGGCGACGTCGACATCGCCGCGCATCTTGCCATCCAGCAGCCGGAACTTCAGCGGCGCATTGAGCGTTTCCTCCCCCTTCTCGTCCAGCATGCGAATTTCCAACTGCGCCGTGAAGGCAGTGATCCCGCCAAAGAGCCGCACCAGTGCGGTGTTGAGGCCGGGTGACGCACCGGCGGCGACCTGGGCGGACACCGGCACAAGCGCGGTCCACAGGAGCAAACCGGCCAGCGCCAGCGGCCACCACAACGATCGGGAACGGACAGACATCGCGCCGCAACATAAACCCGCCCCCCGCTTAAACCAGCGAAAACTCCGGCCGCCGGCCGGCCTCGTTGAAGGAATCCACCGGTTTTACCTGGCCGTGCGCAGCAGTAATTCCTCGGGCGACTGATTCGTGGCCATTTCCATCAACCGGCGGTCGCACAGCTGAAGGTAATTTTCCGCGATGGGATTGTTGACCGATTGCAGGCGCAGCGAACGTTCAAACCACGCGCGGGCGGCGGCGTAATCGCCCGTTTGCACGTAGTGCCAGCCGATGTGCGCCACCGTGTAGTAACCATTGGGGTCCAGATCCTCCGCCCGGCTGTAATAGGGCATCGCGGCCTCGTGCTGCCCGAGCCAGTCAAGACACATCGCATAACGCAACACACTGTAGGCGTCGTAAGGATTCAGCTCCATGGCGCGCTTGAACCACTGCATCGCCGTCTGCGCCAGTTCCGCGTAATCGTCGCCGCCGTCCCAGCTTTGCACGCGGTAGCACTCGCCAATTTGATACGCGATCTCGAAGTTCTTCGGCTCGGCGGCAAACGCCCGCTCCAGCGCCGCCGCGCGTCGCGCCGACAAATCGGGCATGGCTGCGGCCCGCTGCAATTGCACGTATTCGTCCGCCCGCCGGAGGCCCGCGACCGTCAGGACCGTCATGCCCGCGAGCAGCAGCAGCGTCACCAGCACCACGACGGACCGCCGCACGTTGAACCACCAGCGTTCGGTGGCAAACCGCAGATGCGCGGCCAGCAGCGCCATCAGTGTGACCGCCAGAATCGCATTGGCCGGAATCTGCATGTTGAAATCCACGAGGCTGTGAATGGCCAGGGCCACCAGCCCGAAGGATGCGCCCAGCACAAACGCGAACCGGTTGCTGCGACGCTGGCCGAGATCCGCCGCCGTGCCGCCCACGTAACGCCACGTCTTGAGGACGCCCGCCGCCACCAGACCAACGGCGAGCCCCACCAGCGCCAGCCCGATGATGCCCCAGTCCACAAGCGTGTTGAGGTAATCATTGTGCGCCCGGTCCGGGCGGAGTTGCACATCCTGCGGCCGGACGCTGCGGAAACGGTAGTCGAAATGGCCGGGCCCGATGCCAAGCCATTTGTCCTCTTCCCACAGCCGCAGCGCGGGCCGCCATAGCTGGTAACGCACGGTTTCCCGGCTCGTCGCCTCCTCGACGCCCGCGGCAATGCGATGGCGCACCACGGAAAGCTTCGGCGCGTAAAAGCCGGCCCCGACGGCAATCACCAGCAACGCGAGTCCGGCGGGCCACCGAAATCCGCGATGACACAGCAGCACGAGAAAAAAGAGCACCAGCGCGAACAGCGTGGCCAGCCAGCTTCCGCGCGACAGGCTCACCGCAATCCCCGCCGCCACCACGCAGGAGGCGTAGCCGAGCAGGATGCGCAACACCGGCTTCATGCGGCCCACAATGGTGTAGGCCAGCCCCAGCGGCAGCAGCATTTCCAACAGGCCGGCCATGTGGTTGGGATTGATGTAAGTGCCCGTGCCGCGGCCACGATAGGCGTCGTTCGCAAAATTCCAGACGTGCGCGTTGCCGGTGAAAAACTGGTAACACGCGTAAAACGCAATGCCCATCGCGAGAAAAAGCATCACGTAGCCAAACAGGTTGACCGCCTCCTGCCGGTGCAGGTTGTTGATGACGATGAAGAACAACGCCGTGTAAATGAGGACGCGGAGGACTTCGAGCCGGGCGACATATTCAATGTCCGCCGTGAAGTAGCGCACGACGGCATAAAGCGCGAACGCCAGCACGGCCCAGCCCAGCGGTGGCATCAAAAACTGCGGCCGGGGCTTGAGCCAGAGCCGCACCAGCCACAACAACATGGCGGCCACCGTCAACCCCTGGATGATGAGAAACTCCAACGTCCGCACGGCGCCGGTCGCCAGCGGGCCAAACACCAAAATGCCGAGCACCAGCGCGATGATCCCGCGCTCGCACCAACGGTCCATTTGTTCACGATCCATGCAACCCAGAGGCTAAAAAACCGCGCGCGACCGGTCACGCGAATTAGCGCGCGCCGCATCCTGGTTACGGCGCGAGGCGCACCCGGTAAAAACGGGCCGACGCCGGCGCCGAAACGTCGACTGCGCGCAGGACCGGCCCGGTGGCCACGCCGTTCGTCAGCACCTGCCAGTTCGGCGCCGCCAAATCATCGGTGTATTGCAGGTCGTAAGTCCGGTTCAGCCGCGTCGTCCAGGCCAGGTTGAATCCGTTCGAACCCGGCGTGGCCGCAAACAATTTGGGTGCGCGTTCCGCAACAGGAGCGAGGGCCACGCCCCGAAACAATTGCCCGGGGCCCGCCGTGGCCAGGATCACGACGGGCGACAGCGCGCCATTGTCCGTGAGGGAAATCAACTGGTTGCCGGCATCCTCGGCCGTGGTCGCAAACAGCACCGGCCGCGCGCCCGAGAAATCCACCGCCAGCCCGCGGGCACCCCGGTTCGTCACGCCGGCGAAGGCATAGCTCAGCGACCAGGCACCATTCGTGAAATCCCATCGTTGAAGGCCGCCCAGATCGCCGACGGTGTCGTCCGCCACATAGGCAGTCGTGAACTCCTGATTGAAGGCGAATGCATACGGTTTCCCGGTTGGCGAACTGAACAGGAGTTCGGGCGTGGCCGCAACGGTGGGAGCGCCTGAAATGCGCCACAGCCCCGGCGTCGTTTTGCTGGTGCTGAAATAGAGGTTACCGCCCGACATGTGCACCACGGCCGTGTTTTTTACCGCGGTTTGGATCACGGCCGGCGGACCGTCACCGAAATAACAGGTGCCGCTGGCCGCACCTGCGCCCCAGTAGTTGCCAAGGCCGTCCGTGGTGCCGGAGCGCATGTTGTTCCCGCCATATTGATTGGTGGTGACTCCCACCAGTGCAAAGCCCCCAGCGGCGTCCATGACGCCCAGCGCACGTGGCACGGTGACGGCGTCCGCATTGGCCAATGACGAGGCAAGCACCGCGGCGTCGGCGAGGTTGAGGTGGTAACCCGCCAGCACCAGCAAACGGCCATCCGCCGAACGCGTGAGTGCGCCTTCGGAGGAGGCGCTGCCGCTGATGATGAACGCGTTCGTGGCGTTGTTGGGAACGGCATGGGAGTCCACCCGCACGCCGTTGGTGGTGAACTGGTCGATGAAGACGGAATTGCCGTGGCTGCCGAGCGTTTCGGTGCCGTCGCCCACCCGCAGCACGGCGAGATTACCCGCCTCAAACGGCAACGGCCCGTTGGTGTCGCCCTGATAGGTGGTCGTCACCGTCGTCGTGGCGCCCGGAACCTCCGTGTTGCGCAAATCGTAGCCCGTGATGCTGACCTGATTGGTGCCCGGCTGCAACGTGATGGTCGCGGTCCAGTTTGTCAGGCTGGTCCATGTAACCGGCACGACGGCATCGCCGAACCGGATGGTTGTCACGCCTACGGGCGCCGTGCCGGTGAGGGTTTCGAGATTGTTGGATACCGTGACGGATGGATCGACACCGAACGGCGCCGCCACCCCGGCCAGTTGCGACTGGAGAAAACCACGGCGCTGGCTGAACCAGTGCTTGACCACCGTCGCGTCCGTCAAAGGTTGTCCATCACACCATTGAATGCCGTTGGCAAACAGCGCCTGCGATTTCGCATCAATGACCGGGTCGCAGTGCTCCGGCGCCAGCGGACCGTTCACGGCGTCCTCGATGGCCCGCCAATAGGCCCGGGCAAAGGGCGGAAACGCGTAGAAGCGCGTGAGGGTTGGATCTTCCGAATTGAACAGCGGCGCGCTATCAGGCGCGTAACCGGCGTTCTGCTGGGCGGCCGCAAGCATGAGCCAGTCGAGATCGAACATGAAGAGCTTCGCCTTCCCGCTGGTGGACTGGAATAGATACATGTTCTTGCCGATTTGATGACCCCACGAATCGAAATTCACAATGATGTGCTCGGTGGCAAAGATGCGCATCCATTCCTCCACGTCCACCAGGCTGGTGACGTCGCTGGTGTAAGGCTCGGGCTGCGCCGCGTTGAAGGCATCGACGAGGTCGAACAGATGCGAAAAGTCATTCACGCGGTCGGCCGCGCGGAACAGCCAGTTCCAACGGTAACGCGCGGTTTTCTTGAGCCCGCCAGTGGTAAGGTAGGGCTGCAGGCGCGGCTGCGGATCCGCCACGAGATTGCCGGCGTCGCCGAATTCAAAGGCGCGCTCCACCTTGTAAAAGGCGCCGTCGGTTTCGTCCGGCGACCATTCATCCAGGAAATCGCCGCCCGGCTGCATCACTGCCTCAAACGTGAGGTGCCGCGCCTCATCCGTCACGCCATTGACATGCAGCCGGATGGTGTGCCGGTGACTGAAGGGCAGGTTCAACTGATCGGCGATCCAGTAGCCCATTTGCTCCTGTAAGGCCGTGGTTTCGCTGCCGTGACCGCCCGGCCAGTCGAGCACCAGCTCGTTGGCACCGAGGAACAGATCGTCGTCGGGAAATTCCACGCTGTAACCGCAGGCCTTGCCCGTGGGTGAATCGTAACCGGGCGCGATGTAGGGGCTGCCGGCGTAACGCGCCCCGGTGTTGTAAATCACCCGGCTGTCATTCAAAACAAACGTCACGTCAAACGGCGTGTTGTCGGCCTTGTTCCGGCTGCTCCAGGCATTGAGCGTCGCCTGCGTCATCCAAATGCGATAGACGGGCAGATTTCCCGTTGGCTGAACTTCGCCCACGCGCACCAGGCACTCGCGGCTGGGCGCATTCGCGGGAAACCGGGCGGTCACCGGCTGGACTGCGCCATCCGTCGCCTCGAGGTAAAAGGCGATCAGGGTTCCCGCGGCCTGGCCCGGGATGATGGCGCGGAAGGTGCCGTCGCCGTTGCTGTCCATGGACACCGTGGAATAAACCGCGCCGGGATCGAGCCGATACTTCAGGCTCAAGGTTCCCAAACCATCGACATCGCTGATGCGGGCCGTCACCACAATCGGTTCGCCAGCTTGCGGCAGCACGGGCGCGGGGTGGACCTCCGTGATGGCCGGCGGTGCGTTGGTCACGTAGCGGCTGTTCGGCAGCCGCGGCGTGCCCGGCGACGCGGGCAGGTTCATTTCACCCACGCATTCCAGCCAGTTGCCACGCAATCGCAGCAGCACTTCGGGATGCCCCGTCAGCCAGCGCACTTGGGCCTGGATGGTGGCCAACGAATTGGTCGGCAGCGGCGGGTTGACGGCGATGCGAACACGGTTGACCTGGTTGTCACCGCGGTCCACCGCCCGGATGTGATAGGACTGGCTGCTGTGGTAACCTTCCCCCGTTTCGAGGCCGGATTGGGATTCGGTGCCTTCCGCGGTCCAACCGCTGGCGCCGGATTCAAACGTCGAGTTGGCAAGGTGATTGGTTCCGCCCGCGTCCAGCACCTGCACATCGTCCACCAGACACTCGCCGGCGCCTTGCAGGAGAATCTGCAGCTCGTCGGCCGCGGTGCCGTAAGTGGAATTGTCCAGCACCCCCGTCGCCGTGACGCTGGTCCACGCGGCCTTGTGCGATTCATCGCTATCCTGCCAGTTGGGCGCGAGCGAATTGTCGGCCCGGGGATCAATCAGTTCCAGACTGCTGCCGTCCTTGTGCGCCCACCGTCCCCAGCGGCCCCCGATGCCGTAGGTCAGTTCGTTTTCGACCGGATAAATCACGTTCGTCACCGCTTCACCACTGCCGTTGGTGGTGATCAACGTGTCGGTCCGGGCGAGCGCGAGCCGTTCCCCCTTGTGCGCCAGCGAGCCGCTGAAACTGCCGGCCAGCGTGGCGGTGGTGAGATAGGGATGCGTGGCCTGCAAATGCGCGGCGTTGCGCGCCACGACCAGATAGCCGCCCGCCGGCAGGACGGTGCCATTGGAAAACGCAAAGCTGATCCCGCTCACAAATCGCCAGCCGCTGAGATCCACCGGATTGAAGCTGCGGTTGCAGAGCTCGATGTATTGGTCGTCGTCATCCAGCGTGATGGGCGCATACATGATTTCGTTGATGACCACCGGTGCCGCCTGCGGACCGCTGTTGAGCGTGCCCGGAGAGGCCGTCGCCAGCGGGCTGAATCGTTCGACGCCGTCCGGCTGCCGGCCGGTTGCCACGTCTGTTTGTTGCGCGTCAAAGCGCACCGCGTCAAGCACCCGCGTCCGGCCGGGGTTGTGGAGGTAAATCGTGTCCCCCGCCGCCGCGAGGGCAAACCCCAGTTGGGCTTCGTTGAAAGACAGCCAGCCGTGGGCCGGAATGATCGTTCCGGAAGGGAGCACCAGCTCATTGGTCTGCGAGTCGCAACCGAGCGAACACCCGGAAAGGTCGAGCGAAACCGCCCCGCGATTGTAAAGCTCGATGAACTGCGTCTGCGCGACGCCGTGCGCCAGAAATTCATTGATGACCACCGGACGCAACGGATCGGGTGTGACGGGATCCAGCCGGCCGGGCGATCCGCCCACGGAATCGCTCGCAGCCCAGGCCTGCGGGTCGTTCTCGCCATACGACGGCCGCGCCAGCACCAACGAATGCCCCGCACCATCCGCCGCCACCGGCCACGGCGCGCGGTCCGAATATTCCACCTCGAGAAACACGCCACCCGCTTGATTGAGCAAACGCACCGTGCCTTCGCTGTTGGGAAGGCTGCCCGTGAACGGACCGAACACGTTGCTGAGCCCGTATGCCGCGGCCAGCTCCGAGGGCGACTTGGCCACGACCAGACAGGCGCCGCCGGCGAGCAGCGTGCCCGGCGGAAACGTGTAATTGAGGTCGCCCGCCAGCGAGTAACCGCCCAGGCTTTGAGGTTCACCGCGCGTGTTGCACAGTTCCACAAATTCGAGCGCGCTGTTCGTCGGATGATACATGATTTCCGAAATGACCAGCCCCGTGCGCTGGCTGGACGGACCCGGCACTTCACCCACCACCACGACATTCGGGCCGGCATTCGTCACGGCGGCCAGGTCGCGGAACCGCACCGTCGTTGACGCATTCGTATCATCACTGGCCGCGAACAGGCCGAAATAAAGGGTCGCCGGCAGGCTCAAACTGGCGGTGCCGGTTTGGGTCCAGTTCTCGCCATCAAAACCCGCGTAGCCCGTGAATGTGTCACCGGCGCGTTTCAAACGCAGCCAGGTGTTGGGATAATTGACCGGCACGGAACCCGTCCGCATCGTCGCGCTGTTGCTGGCTGTGCGCGCCTCAAAAAATGCGCCGCTGATGCTTGGCGTGGCCAGTGCGGCAACAAAACGCGCCCCCGGAGCCAGCGCTTCCCGCGCCATCAAGCCGGCCTCGGACCAGGCATTGACGAACGCCAACGCATCCAGCCGCACTGCCACGTCGAAATCGCCATTCTTGAACAGGTAACTGAACTGGGCCTGGTCATTGGTGCCGCCCACCCCGGCACCGCCGGCCGTCAGATCCAAGCCGTTGGTCTGGCCGGATTGAAGTCCCGCCACCACCGGCGCACCGATGGCCTGCGGCTGAAAGACACTCGCGTTGAAGCCGGCCTGTGAGTTGGGCGCGATCTCGTTGGCCGCCGCCGATTGATCGGTGAGATGATTCACCGTCAGCACGTAGGGCGCCCCGTCGGTCGGGACGGCGACACTCAAAACCACATTGCTTTGCGACGCATCCAAGGCCGCTCCGGAAATGGCCACCGCGCCCGCCGGCCCCGCCAACGCAAAGTTTGCCAGTTGCATCGCCGTCGCCGGCACGAGGCGTTCCGAAAAACGCGCCTCCACCTGATTCAACCCAAGCGACTGCGCGGCCACGAGCGAAGGCGCACGGGTGTCCGCCATGACGAACAACGTGGCCACGTGGCTGGTGGCCGCGTAAGGAAGGTTGCTGACGACATTGGCCGCCACGACGGCAAAGCGCGCGCCGTCGTCGGCCAGCAACGCCGCCGGAATCGTGTAATTCAGGTTCGTCGCGCCCGGGAGGAGCGCATCGTTCTTATACCATTGCACGGCGGGCGCCGGGTTGCCGGTCACCGCCACGGCAAAGGTTGCGGACGCCAGTTCATCAACGGTCTGGTCGGCTGGCTGCGTCAGGACGAAGGGCGGAAACGCCTGCGCCGGCTGACCGCTGACCGCGTATATTCCGGTCGATTGCGCCGATGAGGCCCGACTGAAGGTGAGGCGGGTCAGTGGTTTGTTGGTCGGCCCCAAAAGCGCCGCCAGATTGATCGTGGTCGGATAGAAGCGCGGATTGTCCGGCGCACCTTGCGTGGCACCGGAGGAAAGCGTGATGCGCTCAACACCACCGAGGGCGTAACCGGAATTATTGAACCAGTCCGGCGCGCGATAATTGGTCACCACGGTGCTGCCGTCTGCAAAGGTCAGCGTCCAGGTGCCCGCGCTGCTCGATGAAGCGCTGGCTGAATTGGCCAGGACGGAAATGCGGTCATAAACCGCCGGCTTGATCAGTTCCAGCGTGCCGCTGGTGCTGCCGGTGGCGCTGCTCAACACCAGCGCGTTGCTCGCGGTGAAGGATGAAAATTGAAAAACGGTGTCGTCGCCGGTTGCACTGAGAAAGCTCCCCGAAAGTGGCAGCCCGTAACTCGTCCCAGCCAGTCCCTTCTGGTAAAAGGCCCGCCCTTCTCCGGGATTCAACTCCATCGCCGCCGCGTCGTAAGGCGGCCCGACCGCGCCCTTCTCCACCACCACATCACGATTGAAGCCGGTGACGGCCACGGGCCGCTGGTTCGTCGGATTAAACTCCTCCAGCCGGAAACCACCCAACGCGTAGCCGTAAACGCCGTTGGCCACGCCGCCGCCCGGCAGACCATTGGTGTATTGCCGCGTCGTCACGCTGAACGAACCCGCCGCCGACGGCACAATCTCCTCCCAATCCACCATCGCGCCGTCGGTGTTGACTCCCGTGTTGATGGCCACTTGATTCGCGGCCAGCCCTGCCGTAAAGCCGCCTGCGTGGGCACTGACAAACGACGTCGCACCGTCGATTTGAAACAAGGACCAGCGATTGGTATAGGTGGCGCCGCCGCGCACCACGCCGCCTTTCAAGCTGTAAACTTTTGTCGGGTCCAAGCCCGTAATCGTGTAAGTGACGAAGGCTCCGGCCGGAACCTGGACGATGGCATCGGATGCGCCGGCACCCGCAAAGTCCACGTAACCATTGAAGGCGTCATACAAGGGTGTGCCGGGATTCGGATTGGCCGCCGCGGGTGCGCCGCTGACGCTGCCGGCGCTCGTGATGACGACGCTCACCGGCAGCGCCGCGCCGGAATCGACATCCTTCAACGCACCGCTGCTGCCAGGAGTATTGCCCATGATGTTCCAAGTGGTCACATTCGTCGCTGTGCCACTTGCGGGCGCATGGTCGTTGAACGCCACAAACTGCGCACGGCAAAGGGGCATTGCGGCAACAAAAGCAATGAGGCTGAACCAACGCCATCCCCGACGTGAAGAGAGATTCGATTCCATGGCGACAATGTTCTGGCGGGGAGGATTCACACTCCCAAGCCCGCCCTCCGCAACCCCCGTGCGGGCCTGCCCCAGCTTGGACAGCTTCCCCCGCACGCCCGACACGTCGCAACGGCAAAGGACGCATGGGTGGAAGTTTGCAGAATACGTAAGGCTAAGAATAAACCCACCCCATGCAAGTCGCACAAGAGTGGTAGGCGGGAGTCCGGGCGTTGGATTTATCCGGTTGCCAACTTGGGGACCGGCGCGCAAACATCGATAAACAAAAAAGCCCGTCCGGCCGAAGCCGGACGGGCGGATTAAAACATGGCCCTTCAGCTCAGGTAGTCGCGCGGATCCACGATCTTGCCCGCGATGGCACTGGCGGCCACGGTGGCCGGACTGGCGAGGAACACCTGCGATTCCTTGTCGCCCATGCGGCCGGGGAAGTTGCGGTTGGTGGCGCTGATGCACTTGAGCCCCGCCTGATTGATGCGGCCGAAGGTGTCCACCGGACCGCCCAGGCACGCGGCACAACCGGCGTTTTCCGTCATGCGCACGCCGGCGTCCTCGAGGATTTGCCAGATGGTCTTGTCACCCCAACGCGTGGACTGCAATTCATGCACGATGTCGGGCGTGGCCGGCACCCCGAAGGTGTCGATGCTCACCTTCCGGCCGCGCAGCACGCGGGCGAATTCGACAAAGTCGCTGGTTTTGCCGCCCGTGCAGGAGCCGACATACGCGCGGTCGAGTTTCATGTGGCCCATCTCTCGGGCCTTCTTGCGCTGGCCCGGATCAGGATGGCAGGCCACGGTGGGCTCAAGCTTGTCGAGGTCCACCACAAGTTCGTAAACGAACTTCTGGTCGGCGTCGGCCGCCACGGGTTCATAATTCGCCTTCGTGCCGTTCAACCTGGTCCGCGCATCAACGTATTCCGCCGTGCGCGCGTCGAAGGGGAAGATGCCGTTCTTGCCGCCCGCCTCGATGGCCATGTTCGCAATCGTCATGCGGTCGTCCATGGAAAGGCTCGCCACGCCCGGACCGTCAAATTGCATCGCGCGATAGGTGGCTCCGTCAAAACCGATTTCGCCGATGCAATGCAGGATGACATCCTTTGCCATCACGCCCGGCTGCAATTTCCCTTCCAATCGGAAATGCATCGTCTCCGGAACCTTGATCAACAGCTTGCCCGTGCCCAGGACAAAGCCGGCGTCCGTGTTCCCGATGCCGGTGGCGAACTGGTTGAACGCGCCCGCCATGCAGGTGTGGGAATCGGTGCCGAAGAGCACTTCGCCCGGACGCGTGTGGCCCTTGGCCGGCAACGCGGTGTGACAGACGCCCGCGTAGTTCGCGCCGTATTGCCGCTTGAGGTTGCCCTTGGTGGCATCGAATTTCCAGGTGCCGTTCGGATCGTCAATCACGTCGTAAAAGTAGGGCAGCCCCTGCTCCCGGGCGAACTCGCGCAGGATGTCCACGTTGCGGTTGGACCGCGAATCGGCCGTGAAAATGTAGTGGTCGGGAATGATGACCACCTTCTGGCGGTCCCAAACCTTGGCGGTCTTGCCGAACTCCCGTTTGAACACGCCAATGGTGCCGGGGCCGCACACATCGTGCGTCATCAGCACGTCAGCGTTCACCCAGATGTTTTCGCCGGCTTCCACCTTGGCCTTGCCCGCCGCACGGGCGAGCAACTTTTCAGTCAACGTCATAGTCCGCAGAACGTATCCGAGGACCGCGCCAAGTTCAATACGTGACCGGCAGCCGGTCGAAGGACCGCAAATCCGGCCAAACCCGCGCCCGACCGGGGATTTGCCGGCGCACGTAGGCCGCCATGCTGGCCAGGATTTGCGGATCCAACGTCACCTTGTGGCCGCGCGGCTCGCGGTCCAGGTGAAAAATCTCGTCGTTGCCCAAATCCGCCAGGCGCCTCCGGAGCACGGTCATCTGGTGCAACGCATCCGGCGACTCGCTGCAATTGATGGTCAGGAACAGCGGCAATGTCGGCCGGGTCAGGTAATCAAGCGCGCCCTCGCGTCGCCAAACATCCAAGTTGGCATCGTGTTCACCCCACGCCGTCGCATAGCGCGGCAGCATGTGATTATCCGGCAGCAGATCCAGATAGGTGAACCGACCGGACATCACCACGGCCCCCTGCACCGCACTGCTGACGCCCGGATGTTCGCCGTGCCCCTCAAACTCCGGCAGGCCCTCCGTGGTCACCAGCATCAACGCCATGCCGCTTCCCCGGGAAAAACCCACCGGCACGATGCGCCCATTCAACCCGAGCGACTCACCCTGCGCCCGCAAGGTGCGCACGGCAGCCTTGATCTTCCACGCGCAGTCCGGCATCGGGTCGAGCCCCTTGTAAGGCGGCGGCACGGGATGATCCGCCATCGCCACCGCGAAGCCCTCCGTCGCAAACGCATCGAGTAGCGTGTCGCTGCACACCGAAAGTGAGAAGTTGCCGAAGCGATCCTTGTTGTCGCAGGAAAACTCCAGCACCGTTCCCACAGGCTGTCGAGGCCATGACGGATAAATGATGTCCATGGCCAGCGTCCGGCCTGGGTCGCGGTAGAAAACGACATCGCGCTTCAACCGGCATCCGGCCGGCACCAGGAACACGTGCGCCAGGTCCACGTTGAAATCGCCGAGCAGCTTCTTCGCGAGAACCGCATCGCGCAGCCTGGCCAGATCGCGATTGATGAAGGGCATCCGGGCGTTTGTGCGCCCGCCAAAGTCCACGGTCACGACCAGATAGCCCGCGTCCCGGAAGTCGTGCAGGATGCGGGCATCGCTTTCCATTCCCATGCGCGGCGTCGCGAGATTCTGGAGATAGAAGATGACCCGCGCCGATGCATTCGTGCTGAGCTTTGCGGGGCGAAAAACGGTGAGCGCCAGGGATTCATTGGCAACCGCGCCCGCCCAGTGCCGCCGCTCCCCTCCTTGGAGGGGCTAGGGGTGGGTTTCACCGACCATGCGACAACCAGCGCAAACCGAAAACACCAGCACTGCAATCATCGCAACCGCAAAACGGCCCGGAAAATTATGAAGCGCACCGCGCCAACACCGGCGGCTGTAATTCACCAGAAGCCGGCGAATGATTCCCCCTCTCCTTGGGGAGAGGGGCGGGAGGGAGGCCGTTTCACCAATCGCCTTCATTTCCTTCAAGCTCGTCATCATCCCTGGAAAATCTTCTTCAAATATTCCGTGTTCGCGCCGAAGTTGCGTTTCACATTCCGCGGATCGTGCTTGTCGCACGAGCGCTCAGCCACCAGCCAGCCGCGCCAGCCGAGCGCGTCCAGCGTCTGCTTGATCCTGGGCAAATCGATCTGCGGATCGTTCTCCAGCCACACGCCATCCTCGTTGGTGCAGTGAAACTGGCAAATACGGTCCCTGCCCAGCCTGCGCAGTTCGGTCGGAATGTCGCGGCCGAATTTGGCGGCGTTGGCAAAGTTGAAATAGCTTTTCACGCCGGGCGAACCCACGTCGGCCAGCAGCTTTACTTCGTCGGCAGCGGCGGCAATTTTGCCGGCCACCTGCACTTTAGACGCCAAGCCTGTGATTTATTGCCCATCAAAAACCGGGCGGACGGCCTCCCGGCAGCCGGCCAAAATAAAAGCTTACCGTGCCGGAATACTCGCCCTGCCCGACGTTCGGCTGGCCTTGAGGCCCCGTCGTGTCCGCCGGTTTGAACTTGGTGCCAATCGGCGGAATCGCATGCAGGAAACCCAGCCCGCACTGCGGCACGTTAGCGTAGGCGTGGCCGACCAGGTTCTTGGGCGGAAACTCGGGCGTGAGCACCTGCACGAACGGGATGTTCTCCGGCACCACGGTGATCAGGCCCTCGGTCGTCTCCAATTGCAGCCAGCGCACGTTGGCGAAGAAGCCCTTGAACTCGGGATACACCCAGCCGCGATAGCCGGTGATGGTGTCGTTGTAATCGTTCTCCCAGACGCCGAGCGTGCCGCCGCCGAGGCGGTTCTTCCAGACGCGATACGGCCCGTCGCCCAGCCAGCGTTTGCGCTTCACGAGCTGCTCCGGGTAATCGAAAAACACGCCGATGGCGTCGTTCCTGCCGGTGGCGGTGTATTCATAATCGCAGCACAGCCAACCGTCCCCACGCAATCGCCACGTCACTCTCTTAAGGATGGAACCGGTCGCCGCCACCTGGGGACCGCTAGAAAGCGTAAACCGCCTCCCACCGCGCTCGACATATACCAACATGCCATTCTCAATGCGCGCTACGATACCGTTTCCCCTCAACTCATTCGTGGCGCGCAACACACCGTCGAAATCTGTCCGGGCAATGACGGGAACATCCTTCGCCAGCATGTCTCGTCGCTTTAGTGGCCAGACGTAAGTATGCAACTCCCATCCGTTCGGCCCCACCACTCGCACGGCCAGAAAACCGCCTTCCGTCACGTCTGCTGTGTGCCAGAAATTCTCCGGCAGATCCAAATGCAGCTGGCCGCGACCACCTGGTGGAATGCCGGACACTCGCGCGACACCCTCGGCGCTGATCGTTTCCACACTCGAACCCGCAAGTGCCGGCGGAATGAAACGACGCAGCTGCCAGGTAAACTTGCATTGTTTCGCATCGGTAAAGTCAAAATGGTTTTCCACCGTCAGCGTGCCATCGAAATTTACGGGCAGGTTTGTCTCCAGAATCTGAATCGGCGACCACAGTTGTTTGATCGCATAGAAGCTCCCCTCGCGTTCGCGATACGGGCCGACGATGCCGTCCGGCGCCTGGTTGCCCGCCGTGTCAATCTCGCCCGTGTCCGGACGCCGGATGCCCTCGTCGGCAAACGCCCAGATGAAGCCGCCCGCGCAGTTCGGGTGGCTCATCATCATGCTCCAGTAATCCGCCAGCCCCGCCGCCGCGCCGCCGTCGTAAAGCCCGTGGATGAATTCCGTCGGCAGGTAGATGAGACCGCCGGGATAATTCGTGTTCAACATCTCCAGCTTCTTGCCCATGTTGAAATTCATCGGCTCGCCGCGCGCCGCGACCTCGGCTTTGTCGTAAGCGAGGTAATGTGCGGTGTTGAGGCCGCTGAAAATCGCCCACGGATGCAGCACCCGCCGTTGCTGCGGGTCATACGCCCCAAACAGCCGGTCGAGGTTGGTGTTGAAACCGCCCTCGTTGCCATTGTCCCAGAAAATGATGCTCGGGTGGTTCACGTCGCGCGTCACCATTTCGCGGACAAGTTTGGGGCCAACCTCGTTGTCGTAGTGATTTTGCCAGCCCGCGAGTTCGTCGAGCACGTAGAGGCCGAGTTCGTCGCAGAGGTCGAGGAACTCCACGTCCGGCGGATAATGCGACATGCGGACGGCGTTGCCGTTCATGTCCTTGATGGTCTCGATGTCGAGCCGGTGCACCGCCTCGCTCAGGCAGCGACCCGAGTCCGGCCAGAACGAATGCCGGTTCACGCCCTTGAGGATGATCTTCTTTCCGTTGAGATACAGCCCGTCGCCATCGCGCACCTCGAACGTGCGGAAGCCGAAGCGTTGTTTGCAGGTGTGGATCGTCTCGTTGCCACGCTTGAGCCGCACTTCGACCTGATAAAGATTCGGCGTCTCGGCGGTCCATTGTTTGGGCGATGAAATTTGCGTCGTGAGTTGCGCATAATCGTCGCCCATGCCAGCGGCGGCGATGGGAGCCTCAAAAGGTTCGCCAACGTCTTTGCCATCGAGCGTCTGGATTTGGGCCTCGGCATTCCAAGCGTTGGTGAGCCCATTGAAGAAAGCTTTGGCCGAAAAACGCCCATCCGCCTTGGCATCAATCGCCACGCGAGAGATGAACTGCTGTGGCACCGCTTCGAGATACACGGGCCGGTAGATGCCCGCGAACACCCAGTAATCCGCCAGCCGTTCGGCCTTGTTCACGGATTCGTTCGCCGAATGCCGTGCCACGTCCACCTCCAAATGGTTCGTCGCGCCAGGCTTCACCAGCTTCGTCACCTCGTATTTGAACCGATAGAACCCGCCCTGGTGCGTCGGCCCGACGGACTCGCCATTCAGCTTTGCGCTCGTGTCGGTCATCACACCCTCGAACACGAGAAAGACGCGTTTGCCGGTCCAGCCGGCCGGCACGGTGAAGTCGTGCTCGTATAGTCCGTGTTCATTCCAGGCGTTCGTCGCATCCTTGTGATAGGTCAAGGTGCCGAAACCCTTGACGTCCCACTGCGACGGCACGGGCAGATTCGTCCAGACTCCCGAGTGTGCGCCGCTCGTGCACAAGAAGCGCCAGGGGACCGTATTGTCCTTGTCGCGACCGGAGAGATAAAGGCGCCCGGTCTCGACGGGCGCCGCGTGAAGGGCGTTGGTGGAGGCGGCCAGCAGCACAAGGGTGGCCAGGCGTGAGGGCAACTGGATCATGGTGCCGCCATCGTAACCACACCCCGCCCCAGCGACAAACCGCGAAATGGCCGAAAGAAATGCACTTTTATGCTTTCGCACACCCTTCGCCGCCACTTGACCGTCCGTTCGCGGCCGTTCGAAAACACAAGTTCTGAACCGCTTTTTCCATGGTTGCCCGAAGCCGCGCGCCACTACGCTTGACTGCATCCATGGAACGCATCTTCGCCACGTATCGCATTGAGACACCACTGGCCGTCGAGCAGGCCGCCGCGGTGCTCGCGGGCGAACAATCTTCCGGCACGTTCGTGGAAGTGCCCGGCGAAACCGCAGAACTCAAGCAACGCTTCGCCGCGCGTGTGGAGAAAATCACGCCGCTCGTAAGCGTCACGAGCCCCGCGCTTCCCGGCTGCCGCGGCGGTTCCGGCAAAATCCAACGCGCCAAGGTCGTCGTTTCCTGGTCGCTGGAAAACATGGGCTACAACCTGCCCACGCTCGTTTCGACGATTCAGGGCAACCTCTACGAGCTTTCGCAATTCTCCGGGCTCAAGCTGACGGACCTTCAAGTGCCCGCATCGTTTGGGGAGCATTTTCGCGGGCCAAAGTTTGGTATGGCCGGCTGCCGCGCCTTGACCGGCGTTTACAACCGTCCGCTCGTCGGCACCATCATCATCCCCTTCTTCCGGCACGCGGTCGGAATGAGCGCCTACGAATACTTCGGACACCGCTTCGGCTACGGGGCCCGGGCTTACAGCGCGCTCGCGTTCACAGCAGGACATTTTTCCAAGATGGGTTTCGTGCTTTACCTGATGGCGCTCACGATCAACAGCATGACCGGCTGGAACATTTTCGTGGTCATTCTCGTCGTCGGCGTGCTGACGGTGCTCTACACGCTGGTGGGCGGACTGGAGGCGGTGATTTGGACGGACGTGGTGCAGGGCATCATCATGGTGGCCGGCCTGGGAGTGGTGATTGGCTTCCTCTGCCATCTGATGCCGGGGGACCTTCCGCGGCGTTTCACCTCGCCTGGGAAAAAAGCAAGTTCAGCCTCGGCACGACGGACCTGGACTTCACCCGCAAGAGCAGCATCTGGGTGATGTCGCTCTGCGGATTCTTCTGGCATCTGCAAAAATACAGCTCCGACCAGACGCTCGTGCAACGCTACCTCGTCGCCAAATCCGACCGCGACGCGCTCAAAGGCGTCGCACTGGGCGCCGCCTTGTGCGTGCCGGTGTGGACGTTGTTCATGCTGATCGGCAACCTGGTCTGGTGCTATTACCAGTTGTCCGGGGAGGTGTTTCCGGCCTATATCGACAGGGCCGACAAGGTCTTTCCCTACTTTCTGACCACCAAGATTCCTGCTGGCGTGACGGGTCTGTTCATGGCCGCACTGTTCGCCGCCGGCATGTCCACCCTGTCCTCGGACCTCAACTGCCTCTCGGCCGTGGGCGTGGAGGATTATTACCGCAAACTGCGGCCCCACGCCCCGGATCGCGAGCACTGAAAGCGGGGAAAATCATCGTGGGCGTCTGCGGGCTCACGGCCGTCAGCATTGCGGTGGTCATCGCGTTGCGCGGAGAACGTGTCCTGTCGCTTTACTACGCCGTGTCCTCGATCATCTCAGGCGGACTGGCGGGACTGTTCCTGTTGTCCTTCCTCAGCCGGCGGGCCAACCGCCAGGGCCTCTGGATCGGCATCACCGCCAATCTGCTCTTCACGGCGTGGGCCACGTTGACCAGCGGAAAAAGTCAGATGCTCGACCTGGGCCGCTTCAACTGCAAACTCCCAGGCGTGATGATCGGCGTGGTCGGCCACGTCTTGGTGCAACTGGTGGGCTACCTCGCCAGCTGGTGCTGCCCGACCGATGAACACGCCAAACGCGAATGGACCATCTGGGGCTGGTTGGAAAAGCGCAAAACGCTGTCCGCAACGTCACCCGACGCCGCCCGGTCCGTTTGAATTCGACCGGCAGCCGCCGTTTCAATCAATCGTCGCTCGCGGGCGGGCGCAGCATCCGCTTGTGACGTTTGGTGAACCGGCGTAGCTTGAGGCCGGAACGACAAGTTCAAGCCATGATTGACGACACGATTTCCAAACTGGAAGCGCAACTGCGCGATGCGGGCGCGATTTCGCCGGAGCGCAAGGCCGAACTGCTGACGCTGCTGGGCACGTTGAAGGCGGAAGTTTCGCAGCTTTCCCGCACGCACGCCGAGGACGCCCAGAGCATCGCCCGCTTCACCGAAGTGTCCACCCTGGAAGCCACCCGGCACGCGCGGAACCAGCAGTTGCAGGATTTGTCGCTGCAGGGCCTGCGCTCGTCCGTGCAGGGCTTCGAACAATCACATCCCCGGCTGGTGCAGGTGGTCAACGCCATCAGCCAGACGTTGTCGAACCTGGGAATTTGAGCGATGGCTCAATGAGTGATTGCCTGCCTGGTTGAATCGTTGCCGGACGAATGACACGAGCTTACGGAAACCGCTGCTTGTCGCGACACGGCTGCAGCGCCGTAATCGCAGCCATGAGTTCATCCGCCACTTCCTGGTAAATCTGCTTCAACCGGTCCTTGGAGCACGTCTTCGCCTCAGCGCGCGCCGCCGCAAACAACATTGGCTCGCCGTATTTCACCGCAATCCGGTGCGGGCGCGGAAAACGGACGCTTTTACCATACGCCTCAAAGGTGCCAAACACGCGCACCGGCACCACGGGTGCGGTGGACTTGATGATGGCCAGACCGATGCCTGAGCGCGCCGGCTGCAACCGGCCGTCCAGCGAGCGCGTCCCCTCAGGAAACATGATGATGGCGCCACCGCGTTTGAGCCGGTCGAGAATCTCCTTCAAGCCCGCGGCGCTGCCGCCGTCGCGATCCACCGGAACGGCATTCCACGAACGCAGCAACGCGCCAATGCCCGGGTAGCGGAACAACGTTTTGCGGGCCATGTAATTGATGCCGCGCTTCACGCCGGATCCCACAAGTGGCGGGTCGAGAAAGCTGAGATGATTTGAGGCCAGGATCACCGGTCCGGTGAGCGGCACGCGCTCCGGATGATACACCCGCCAGCGAAAGTAGGTGGCGTAAACGAACCGGAACAGGCACCAGCCGATGAAATAGGACGGGTTCATGGCCGCCAGTCAGCGGATCATCGGCATGATCTCGCGGATCATGCCGATGATCCGGTTGCTCGTCTGTTGCGGCGTTTCGCCGGAGTTGTTGATGATGCGCGCGCCCAATGCGATCATCAGCGGCGCCGCGGCCCGCTGGCTGTCGCGCTGATCACGCGCCGCCAGATCCTCCTTCACGCCGTCCGCCTCGCGCCGCCGCGTGCGCTCGGACAGGCTCGCGTCGAGGTAGAACTTGAAATCGGTTTCCGGAAACACGTTCGTGCCGATGTCGCGGCCTTCCATCACCAAGTTGCCGAATTGGATGCACGCCCGCTGCGTTTTCTTCATCCACTCGCGCACCTTCGGCACGGCGGCCACGTGCGGCACCGCTGCCGCCGTTTCCTTGGTGCGGATTTCCTTTTCCGGATAGTGACTGTCCACCAGCAGCCGGACGGCCTTGAGGTCGCCGTCAATGCAGCACAACTGGGTCTTCCAGCGCCGGCACGCGTTCGCAACCGCCTTCGGATCGTGCACGTCCACGCCCTGCTTCAAGCAATGCCACGCCAGCGTGCGATACATTGCGCCGGTGTCGACATAAACGTAGTCGAGCGCTTTGGCGATGAGCTTGGCGTTGGTGCTCTTGCCGCTGGCGCTCGTGCCGTCAATGGCAATGACAATGGGTGTTTTCAAAGTGTCAGCTTCTGGGTCCAAGTGTCGGTGGTCCGGTTCAACCATCGTGACGCGGTCAGTTTACAAACCTGCCCGCCGCTTGACCAGTCGCGGTCTCAGGCGGCGAACAAATCTTCCGGCGCCAGGGCCCGGCCGGTCTGCGCATCCAAAATCGTCGCGCCCAAACCGTGTGGCGGCGGGGCGGAGAGCTTCTGGAAAAAATTGGGAAAGGTCTTCTTCACGCAAGCCGGGTTGCGCAACCGGATGCCCGGCACCCGCAAGCCGAGCACGGCAAAACACATCGCCATCCGGTGGTCGTTGTAGGTTTCAATATCCGCGCCGTGAAATTCCCCGGGCTTGGCCGGATAAACCGTCAGCGTGTCGCCTTCCTCGACGACCTTGGCACCGCATTTGGTCAGCTCGGTGCGCAAAGCGACGACGCGCTCGCATTCCTGCACGCGGAGGCGGCCGAGGTCGGTGAACCGCACGGGCCGGTCCGCGAACGGCGCCAGCACAATGGCCGTCATGATGCTGTCGCCCAGTTGCGTCCGGCGGGAGACGTTTTCCGGCAGCGGCAGGAATTGGGGAAACTCGGCGTCAATCTGCCACCGCGAAACCGGCCAGTGCGCCACCCGGCAACCGGGCACTGCCCAAAAATAACTTCCGCTCGACGCGTCCGGCTCGATCTGAAATTCGCCGCCACGGCGCGGGAATGTCTTCACAAGTTCGCGGGTCATTTCCACATACGGCAGCTCATCCGCATTCGCGCCCGTGACTTCGATTTCCCAACCGCCATTTCCGGCCGCCAGCAGGAGTGCCGAGGCGAATTGCGAGCTTTCCGCCACGCTGACCCGGCATTGGCGGGGCAACAGACGCGTCTCCTGCTCACCGCCAAAAATCAGCGCCGGCAATTTGTCGTTTGCTGATTCCACGCGGTAGCCGAGTTCACGCAACGCGGCGAACAACGCCGCCTGCGGCCGTTCGTGCATGCGCGGAACACCGTGCAGGCGATATCCGCCCCGCCCCAGGCAAACGAAGGCCGCCAGGAATCGCGCGGCTGTGCCGGCATTGCCGACAAACAATTCCACCGGCTGCCCCGGCGCCCCGCCCGGCGGAATCCGGCCGCCCTTGCCATAGACGGCAATCGTCCGGTTGCAGGAATCGGCCGGGTCCGGCGCCACGTTCACCATGAAACCGAGTTCCTGCAGACACTCGACCATGATCTGTGTGTCTTCGCTCCACAACGCGCCGCGCAACACCGTCTCGCCATCGGCCAGCGCCGCGAGAATGAGCGCGCGATTGGTGATGCTCTTGGAACCGGGCACGGTGATTTCCGCCCGCGCCGGCCGGGCGCGGGGCACGATTTCGATGAGGTCAGGCAGCGCCATGGGCAACGGTTACTCGGGCGAAGTGTGGCCGGCCCGGTTGCACCACGCGTCGCGCCGCTGCTTGGCCAGGTCAAAAAAATCGGCCAGCGCTTTTTCGTCACCGGCCTGAACGGCGCGCTGCAAACGGCGCAGTTCGGTCATGAACTCGCGCAGGCTGCGCGCCAGATTGGTGCGGTTGGTCACGGCGATGTCGCGCCACATTTCGGGCGAGCCGGACGCGATGCGCGTCGTGTCGCGGAAGCCGGTCGCGCAGAGCAGCGGCTGCGCCGCGGCACTGTGACCAAGCGTGTAGTTCACCAGCTGGCAGGCCAGCAAATGCGGCAAATGACTGGAACGGGCAACGAGCTGGTCATGCACCGCCGGCGCCAGTTTCAACACCCGGGCATCGAGACCGGCCCACAGCTCCGTCACAGCCCGCACAGCGCGACGGTTGGATTTGGGCGTTGGCGTCACCACGCAGACCGCGCCGGAATAAAGATCGGGACGCGCCGCGGACACGCCCATTTTTTCGGAACCGGCCATGGGATGACTCCCCACGAAATGGGCACGCGCCCGGGCCGCAATGGGTTCGAGCTGACGAACCACTTCCCCTTTGACACTGCCGACGTCGGTGATGATGGCGCCGGGCCGGAGATGTGGGATGAGCGGCTCCAGAACAAAGGGCATCTGCGCAATGGGGGTGCACAACACTACCAGATCCGCGCCGGCCACGCCCGCGGCGAAATCCGTGGTTGCTTCGTCCACCGCGCCGACACGGCGGCACTCGGCGATGCTTGCCCGCCGGCGCACGCACCCCACTACCCGCTCCGCGAGGCGGCGTTGGCGAAGCGCCTGGCCAAGCGAGCCGCCCAGCAGGCCAACACCCACAATGGTGACCTTTTTCCAATGCACGCGGGGAAGATAGCGGAGGCTTCAACCCGCCCAAGCGAAAACGCAAACTCTCCTTGTCTGCACGCCGGTCCGCGTCCAAATTGCCCGGCATTTAAGAAAATTGACCATGCGCATTCTGCTGTTCATTGCCGTCGCCGCCACGGCCATTTTGACCAGCTGCACCCGCCAGTCCGAAGCTGCCGTCACGCCGGGCACCATTCCGCCGCCCGCTGCCAAGCAGGACGTCACGTTCGCGACCGACATCAAGCCCATTTTCGATGCCGCCTGCATCAAATGTCACGGTGCCGACAAGCAAAAGGCCGAACTCCGACTCGACAGCCGCGAAGGCGCGCTAAAGGGCAGCGAAGACGGACCGGTGTTCGAAGTGGGCAAGAGCGCCCTGAGCATCCTCGTCACCAACGTGGCGCGCGTGGGCGACGAAGACGACTGGATGCCGCCCATCGACAAAGGCAAGCCCCTTACCGTGGAACAGGTGGCCCTGATTCGCGCCTGGATCGATCAAGGCGCCAAGTAAGCGGTGCGCGGCGTTCCATCCCGGTTCACGGTCAACGGGCCACGTATTTTTCCCACAGCTGGTGCTCGACGTGCAGTTCCAGGAAGACGCCGGGACGAAGTTGAAAATAGCCAGCCATGACGTGTGATTCTTTGACGTCCTCGGGCAGCTTTAATCCTGCGGAAGCAATCACCACCGGTGCTGCCAGATTGGCCGGCACCTGCGCCCACCAGCCAACGTGTTGGTAACTGCGCAAATACCAGGGCAACGGCCAGTAGTCCCCTTCCCGCGCGACCACCCCAATCACCGTGTTCGGGCCCTGCGCCAGCGCCGCCACCGCGTTGACCTGCTCCATGAGTTCCAGCAAATCAGGCGAAGTCTGCGCATAAACCCACGGATTGGTCCGCTCGGCGCACATGGGAAAACTCGCCCGCCATGCCTCCCAGCCCAAATGCGTCGCCCCCGCGCCGAGCAACAGCGCCACAGCAACGCGCGACCCGACCCGGCGGCTCACCTGCCACAACGCCGCCGCCCCGGCGCCCGCCAGCATCACCAACCCGTGCAGAAAGCCGAGCGCGCACCACGGCGTCTTGTAGGGAATCACCGTGTAGCTGCCGGCCAACAGCACGGTGAAGCCGGCCAAAAAGCGAATCAGTTCCGGCCGGGCTCCGCTCCGCGGCATGGAACGAAAACCGTCCCACGCCCCAACCAACCCCAGGACCAGCAGCAGCCCTTCGGACCAGAACGGCCCTCCCGCCGGATGAAACCAAAATAGCCGGGCGAAGTAGAACGACCACGGATGCGCGTGCGGTGATTCACCTTTGGCCTGTTGAAACCAGAGCGCGTAGGTGCGCAGCGAATCCGCCAGGCCGCCGGCGTGGGAGAAGAAGGACGTAAAAAACACCAGCCAAACCAGCAGCCAGACCCCGACGGCCAGGCTCACATGAGCGAGCGGCAGTGAACATCGCCCCGGCTTGAGCCCCGTGAACCGCAGCCACAGCCAGTTCAGGAACAGCGCTCCCAACGCGGCAGCCACCGCGAACACAAACGTCTCCTTGGTCGCCTGCATCAACCCCAGCCCCAACCCCGTCAGCGCGGCCCAGCTCCAGGAGCGGTCGCGCCACCAACGCCACGCCGCCGCGATCGTCAGCAGCGTGAACAGGACGAGCAGTTCCTCGTGAATCCAGTAACGGCTGTAGAACACGAGCGCAGGGGACAACGCGGTGAAACCCGCCGCGCCCAGCACCGCAGCACGCCCCAATCCGTCCCGCAACAGCGGCAGGAGCACCACCAACGCCACACCCGCCAGCGCCGTGACGAGGCGCAGGCGGGCAGCGGAGTAATGTTGAAAGTCCGGCGCGGCGGTCAGCCAGCCCAAAGCCGCCGTGAAATAAGGCAGCGTGGGACCGTGATATTCCTGCGGATCGTAACGGTATTCGCCGTGTTCCCAGAGCGCGCCGAATTTGAGGGCGTTGACGGCCTCATCGTTGTGCATCGGGCGGAGCCCAAGCTCAGGCAGGCGCAAGGCGGCCGCCAAAGCCACCGTCAGCAGAAATACCAACCACCAAACGCGGGTTTGGCGCTCCGCGCCAGCGCGGCCCGAACCGGCTGGACCCGAAACGCCAAACGCGCCGTTCATTGAGCGGGTTTGCCCCAGACCTCAACTTCCGTGTATTCGTTCAGGGCGCTCTCCGTGCTGCCGCGGCTGTAAAGCCGGACGGCCGCCGCCTTCTCGCCCTTGACGGCGATCAATTTGCCTTCGTGGGTTTCAAAATACTGGCGGTCCTTGCCCGCGCCCAAGCCATCGTTGTTGGCCTTGTCGTTGTTGAAAACCGTGCGGACATTTTTGGTGAAGGCCGCATCATCGGCAATCTGCACCACGACGTCGCGATAGACCTTGCTGGAATCGAACGCATGCCAGAGCACGATCGCGTAAACTTCCGACGGCTGCTTCAGGTCGATTTGGACGTATTGCACCCCTTTGCGCAACAGGACGATTTGTTCCTCGTAGGCTTCCTTGTTGCCATCGGTGATTTTGGCCAGCTTGGCCGCCGAGGCGTTGGCGTCGCTGCTGGTCGGCTTGATGCCGGCAGCCAGGTTCACGCACCCGGCCGGCACCATCAGGGGCGGGCGCGGCTTGTCCGAAAGCGGCTCGACGTCCATGCCCTCGGGAAGTTCCTTGGGGGTGCCCTTGAAGGCCGGGGCGGGCAGTTTCAGCGGCAGCGGAACGAGATCCTCCGCGGCGCGGGTGATTTGAGGCAGCGCGGCCACGGCGAGCACCGCGGCAGTCATCCAACAGGTTGGTTTCAGCATTTTCATGTTCGGTCACGAATGTTTGCCAGCCGGAGCCGGAAAATCAAAGCCCGGTTTGCGAATTTTGGACGCCCGCCCGGCGGAAATGTTCGAACCTTTTCCTGTCAAACGGCCGGCGGCGGAATGGGCGCCTGCTTCAACAGGCGCAATTCATGGTCCTCGCGCAGCAAATCGGCGCGTGCTGCGTCGGAGGTGTCCGGCGCGTGCAACCGCTGCCGCAGCGTGGCGCGATGCGCGTCGATGTGCAGGTTGCGCAGGCGGGAGGCGACGTCGGCCAGTTGAATGGCCGGATTCGGGAGGGGCCGCTCCGTTGTGGCCGCTTCGGTGATGAGACTTTTGACCTCCGGCGCCTCGAAGGCATCAAGCATCGCAGCCACGCCCTGCCAACGGCCTTCGCGCTCCGCCGCAAACCGCCATTCCACTATGCTCCGGGCCGCGGCATGTTCGATCCATTCCGGGGCCAAATGCTCGATGGCCCACGGCACCAGGGCATCGTGCAGCAACAGCAGTTTCAGCAACCACGCCTCGGTCAGCGGTGGTTTGCTGACGACCGCGGCTGACTCGTCCGTTTCCTCCTCCGGTTCCACCGCGGACGACAGCGAAGTTCGCGCCCGACCGGCCTTCTTGAATTCCGCCCGCACCGCTTCCGGCATGACGCCGAGCCGCAGCGCCGTTTTTTGCGCAAAGGCATCGATGATCACGGCGTTGCCGGTTTTGTGCAGCGCCTCCGCCATGCTGCGCAAAATGTTCAGCCGCCCCTTGTCGCTCGTCGCGTCGTTCCCGGCACAAAGCCGGTCGAGATAATAATCAAAGAAGCCGCGGGCGGATTGAATCAGCGTGCGAAAGGCGTCGCCCCCCTGCTCCTTGATGAAGCTGTCCGGATCGTGCGGCGACGGCACCACCGCCACCCGCACCGCCAGTCCCGATCCCAACAGTGCATCCAGGGAACGCACCGCCGCATTCTGGCCGGCGTTGTCCGAATCAAAGCACAACACCACCTCGTTCACGTAACGCTTGAGAATCCGGGCGTGCTCCATCGTGAACGCGGTGCCTTGCGGCGCCACGATGTTCTGGCCGCCCGCCATGAAGCTGGCGATCAGGTCAAGCTGGCCTTCGCACACAATGGCGTATCCGGCGTCCAGAATCGCCCGCTTGGATTTGTCGAGCCCGAAGAAGACTTTGCTCTTGGTGAAGATTGGCGTTTCGGGCGAGTTGACGTATTTCGCCGTTTTTTCGTCGCCCGCCAGCACGCGGCCGCTGAAGCCGATGACCCGGCCCTGCTCGTCGCAGATGGGAAACATGAGCCGGCCCCGGAAGCGGTCGTAATGGCGGTCGGTTTCCTCCTTGCGGATGACCAGTCCGGCCTTTTCCACGTCGGCCAGATCATAGCCTTTGCTCTTCGCCCAGTTGACCGTGTCGTCCCAGGCATCCGGCGCGTAGCCGAGCCGGAACAGTTTTATCGCCTCCGCCGACACGCCGCGTTTGGCGAGGTAGTCCCGGGCGATCTGGCCGTTGGCGTCGTTGGCCAGCGCGGCCTGCCAGCGTTGGGTGATTTGCTCGTGAATCTGGAGCAGCGTGTCCTTGAGAAGCCGGACCTGCGCGCCCGCGCCGTCCTTTTCGAGTTCGAGCGGAATCTTGGCACGGTCGGCCAGCCGCTTCACGGCCTCGACGAACGTGATGTTCTCGAACTCCTTGACGAAGGTGAAGACGTCACCACCCTTGTGGCAGCCGAAGCAGTGGAAGATTTGCCGCGAGGGATTGACGTTGAAGCTGGGCGACTTCTCCTTGTGAAACGGGCAGAGCGCCACGAAGTTCGCGCCGGCCCGCTTGAGCGGAATGTAGGAGCCGATCACGTCCACGATGTCACTCGCGGCGCGAATCTGTTCCCGGGTGCTCTCTGCGATGAAGCCAGCCACGCCGACACGTTAGCGGCGCGCGCCGGCAATGTCAGCCCACAACCTTACATCGGCAGGTCAAATTGCTTGCGCTGAAGCTCCTTGGATTGTGCAATCGTCGGCCTGATCAAAATGGCGCCCAAACTGTTGTGGATGACCGGTCCGGAGAAGGAGTCCTCGAAGACCTGATGCTGGATCGTGTAAAAGGTCGGAAAGAAATTATTGTCAAAGTTCTGCTGTTGAAACTGGTTCATCGAATCAATTTCCTTCTGCGTGTAAAGCCGCGCATTCAACAGCGACAGCGCAAAAACCAGGATGCAGCCATAGCGGAACATGCCGGCCAGGATGCCGAGATAATACTCCGCCGCTCCGAAGGTGTCGCTGCCAATGATCTTTCCGCCGAGCCGCCGGCTGATCAACGCAAACACGCTGGCCAGAATCATCGCCATGCCCAGATAGGCAATGAACGAGGTCGTCAACAAACTGAGCACGGTGGTGTCCGCCATGTATTGGGCCGCCGGCCGGTAGAACATCCCGCACACCACAGCCAGCGTAATCCACTTGAGCAGCGGAATAAGCTCCTGCGACATGCCCCGCTTGCGGCCGCGCATCGCACCGGCGACAAGCACAATCACCACCAGCACATCGAACCAGTTTACCGGCAGGTTGTGGGGCACCATGTTCATTTGGTTGTCATCATTTTGGACGTTTCCCGCGCCTTCCGACGCTGGTGATTTCCAAACGAGCCATATTCGTGCCACGTCACTGCGGGTGTGCCGCCAGCCAGAAACGAATCGCCGTGGCCTGTGGATGGCCTGGGGCCAGCGCCAGGACTTTCTGGTAATGACTCCGGGCCCGGGCCGGATCTGCCAACGTTCCTGCGTATAAATTGCCCAGGGTCAAATGCGCCCGGACATCGTCCGGATTCGCCTGCAACAACCGCTCCAATTCTCGCGCGGCCTCCTGGTCGCGATGGCTGCGCTTCAGCGCCAGGGCCAGATTGAAACGCGCTTCCGCTGATGCCGGGTCCAGGGCCAGCGCCGCACGCGCGGCCGTGATGGCCTCGGCAAATTCGCCGGCTTCCAGGGCGGCGGCGGCATGGTTCAACTGCGCCTGAAACCAGCCGGGATCGGCAGCCGTGGCGGCGCGAAACGATTCGTTGGCGAGGACGAATTGCCGGCCCTTCATCGCCTGCAAGCCCCGCTCAAAATGGCGCTGCGCGGCTGCCCGATCGCCGGTTGAAACCGTGGAAATCTGAGCTTCGTCACCGGCGGCACTTTCGGAAATCGAAGGTTCTTCCGTCGTGGAATTCGTGTTGGGGCCGACGGCAACACGGGAACGCGCCGCGGGCAGCGGCGTCACTGACTCCGCCCTGGTTTGGGCGTGAAAGAGGTTGAGGGGATTGAGGCTTTGCAGAAAGCCGCGCCGGGCGGGCGGCGCTTCGCTGACGGCCGGAGTGACAGTCGCGGACGATGGGACAGAAGCGGTGGCGGGAGCGGCGGCAGCAACCGCCGAAGGGGTCGGTGTCGGTGCGGATTTGATGACCGGTTCGGGCGGCACGGTCACCACGGTGGGCGGCGAACGCACCGGCTCGCCCGCCACGCGCCGGGTCGGCGACACGGCGGGCGGCGCACGAGGTTCAGGCTCCGGCGTCACCAACTTCGCTCCCGGCGGCGGCGAACTGGGCGGCACTGATTTGACCACGGGCACGGAACCCGATGGCGCCTGCGCCAACTGCGGCGGCGGCGAAGTCGGACTCGCGGGTGGTTCCACGGGTGGTGCCAGGGTTTGCCCGGCCGACCGCGCCGGGGTCAGTTCCAGTTGCAATTGTTTGATCACTTCACGCACGGCCGCCGCGTCGTCCGGCGGGGGGCGCAGCGAAAGGTAGGCTTCATACCATTTCAAGGCGGCCGCGCGATCGCCCAGATACTGCTGGTTCACGACGGCGAGGTTCAGCAGCGCGGAGGCAAAATCACGTCGCGCCTTGACCGCCGCGGCGAAGCTTTGCGCGGCATCCCGGGCACGCCCACGCTGCAATTGCGCCAGCCCCAGGGTGTTCCAGGAGTCCGGCGATTGGGCATCCAGCTGCACGGCTTTGCGCGCGTGCTGCTCCGCGTTGGCGGTTTCCCGCAGATGCACTTCCGCCAGGGCCAGCCGCTGCAAACCGACCGGATCATTCGGCTGGCGCAACGCGTAAGTCGTCAGCTCTGATTTCGCGTCATTGATGCGACCAAGCTGGAAAAGCAGCGTGCCGAGGTTCAAATGAATGGCCAGCAGATCCGGATTGGTCGCCAGCGCCCGGCGGTAGGCACTTTCGGCGTTGGTCATCTGCCCGGCCTGATGATACGCCACGCCAAGGTCATTCCACACCTGTGCGTTCGTGCCCAGCAACTGCGTCGCCGTTTGCAAGCGCGCAATGGCCCGCGCCGTCTGGCCCGCGTCCAGCAGCCGCCGGCCATCGACCAACGCCTGCGGACCGGGCGGACGGCAGCCCGCCAAAAAGCCGGCGCACAACAGGCCCGCCAGCAGTTTGAACGCAGTCCGATTTTTTATGGTCAGCATGGGCGGGCGTGGTAGCATCCACGCTCTGACGTGTCAAGGAACGCACCAATCATGTTCGCGATCCGCTCGATTCAACCGGTAATCCTCGCTGCTCTGCTCGGCGGCGCGATCCACGCAAAGGCCGATGCGCAAGGCCTCGCGCTGCAACCGCCGACGCCGCACGCCCGCGTCGTCACGGTGCAGGATCCTCGCGCCTCCACCGCATTCAAACCCGACGCGCGCGTCGTGCAAGACATGCTAAACCGCGGCCTCACGAATCTGACGGGCCAGGCCTCCGTTGCCGCCGCCTGGGCAGGCTTGATTGGCAGCAATGAAGTGGTCGGCATCAAGGTCTATTCCGCCCCCGGGCGGGAAACGGGCACACATCCCGAAGTCGTGGCCGCCGTGATCAACGGCCTGCTCTCCGCCGGCATCCCTGCCCGGCACATCATCGTGTGGGACCATCAGGAGGCGGATTTGCGGCGGGCCGGTTTTTTTGCCCTGACAAACCAGTTCGGCGTGCGCGTGGCCGGAGCCGCCGAGGCGGGTTACGACGAGAAGACCTTTTACGAAACCGCGCTGATTGGGAACCTGGTCTACGGCGATCTGGAATTCGGCAAACATGGCGAAGGCGTCGGCCGCAAATCGTTCGTGTCAAAACTGGTCAGCCAGCAAATCACCCGGATCATCAACGTGGCTCCCGTGTTGAATCAGAACGGCGCCGGCGTGGCGGGCAATCTGTTCAGCCTTGCCTTGGGCAGCGTGGACAACAGCCTGCGTTTCGATTCCGTGGCGCGCCTGAGCGTGGCCGTGCCGGAAATCTACGCCCTGCCGGCGCTAAGCGACAAGGTGGCCTTGAACATCACGGACGCGTTGATTTGCCAATATGAGGGTGGCGAGCGCGGGTTGCTCCATTACTCGGTCGTGCTGAATGAAATCCGGCTCAGCCGTGATCCGGTGGCGCTGGACGTGCTGGCGTTGCAGGATTTGGAGCGCAGCCGGCACGCAAACGCGCCCGGCGAACCGCCCGTGGCCACGGAACTCTACAAAAATGCCGCGCTGCTGGAGCTGGGAACGGCCGATCCTGCCCGCATCGATGTCACGACCCTGCGGCCCCCACCTCACTCCGAAACGACGACGCGGTAGAAGCGCATCCGGCTGTTCGGTGACGAATCAATGGCGCCCATGACGGTGTTCGTCGCCAACACAGGCGCACCGAGACTCTGCCACGCACCCGCGACCAGATTGGTGCGATACTGCACCTGATAATGCGGGCCGGGAATCGCATTCCAGTCAAGGCGGACCACATTGTTTGACCAGCCGGTGCGGGCCAACGTGGGAGCGGGAAAGGTCGTGCAGCACACCACATTGGACGTGACCAACGTCAGGCTCCAGCCGTTCGTAATCTGGCCGGCGTCTTGGGGGGAGTTGTCCCAGACGTAGAGTGACCAGGTCCCGTTCGGCTCCGCGGCCAAGGGGGTCAGCATTTCACCGTAAGGCCCCGCCGGCGCCGGCGTCGGCAGCACGTCGGAGAAGGCGTAATTGTTTGGCTGATACGTGGCGTCCATCAAACTGGCCGTCAGTGGGAGTTGGTTGGTCGCATCGTCATTAAAACGGAGCGTCAAGCCATCAACCGGGAAGTCGGCGCCACAATTCGCCATCAACATGACGGTCGGCCCGGTATCACGCACCAGGAGCGCGTCCACATCCTGCGGAAACGAGTGACCAAAGCCCGCCAATGTGACGGTTACATCAAGCAGCGTTCCCGTAACGCCGGCGACGTTAATTGAGGACGGATACGGATCCGCCGGTGAATCATCCAGGATGTTAATAAAGGAGGCATTCGCGAACACCTGGGTCGTAATCACCGGGCTGCCGAGCAGGAAAAGGTTCGTTTGGAAGCCCAGGTTCGCGCCGCCGTCCACCAGCTGGACCACGCCCGTCACCCAATCACCGCAACGGCCGGCCGGAATGAAGCTGAATGGTCGCACCGCACTGCCGCCCGGAGGTATGGCGCCGTAATCTTGTGCTCCACTTGGGTAGTAAATGCCATTCGTCGTCAGCAACGTGGCAACGAGATTGGTGGTCGGCGCGGTCCCCGAGTTGGTGATGGCCCAGTTCACGGTGACCGTTTCGTAGGGGTCCACCGCCCCATTGGCCGGCAGACAAGATTCAGTCAGGAGCGTCGTGGCGGAAAGGAGAACGGGCTGCGCCTGAACCGCGGACCGCGCACCAAGAAATGCCAGCAGGAAGATCAGCACCGCGGACCGGCCGGGCGATTTCGCCAACAACCGGACACTCAGGTTTGCACCGCCCCAGCGAAAGCAAGCCGCGCATGGCATGCGCGCGACAATAATCCGGCGGCAGCCAATTTCCAGCGCCAAATACCTTCCACGCCGGGAATCACTCGGAAACCACCACCCGATAAAAGCGTATGGGCGCGTTGCTGACGGCGTCCGTGATGCTCATGGCAGTGTTGGTGGCCTGGATGGCGGCCCCCAGATTTTGCCACGCGCCCGTCGCAAGGTTCGTCCGGTATTGAACCTGATAATGCGGACCGGGGATCGCATTCCAGGCAAACCGCACCACATTGTTGGACCAGGTGGTGCTGGCCAGGGTTGGCGTCGGAAATGTCTCAACGCAGGCCGAAGTGGCATTCGAAATCACAAACGTCAGATTCCATCCGCCCGAAATGCTGCCGCTGTCTCCAGCCAGAAAATCAGCAACGAAGAGGGACCATTGTCCATTGGGATTGGAACCGGCCAACGTCGATAACAGACTGCCATAGGGAGGCTGTGGCGCCGGACTGGGCAGCAGGTCGCTTGGGTAATAATCCGTCGGCAGATACGTCCCGGAGGAAAACGGCCCGGTTGCCGGCAGGGAAACCGTTGCCGCATCGTCAAAGGTGAGGTTCACACCGCTAACCGCGCTCGTGTCACCACAGCCACCAATGAGCTTGACCCCCTGCCCGCCCGGATTCACGAGCAGGACGTCAACATCGCTCACATAAGCGTGAGTCAGGCCGTTGATTTTGGCCGTCACTTTACTGACAGTTCCGCTGATGCCGGAAACGTTGATGGTGGACGGATACGGCAGCGCGCTGTTGGTATCGCGAATGGTGATGAAGCTGGCGTTGTTGAAAGACTGCGTGATGACCTGAACCTGCACTCCGCCCAACGGAAATACTTGCGCCACGGTGCCCATGTTCGCGGTGCCATCCACCAACTGAAGCAGGCCCGTCACGGAACCGCCGCAGGTCCCGGCCGGCGTGAACGTGAAGGGCCGGGTGACCATGCCACCCGCGGGAATGACCCCGAAGTTTTGGGCGGCACTCGGATAATAAACGCCGTTGGACGTCAACAGGGTGGCCGTCAGGTTCGTGGTTGGGGCGCTGCCGACGTTGGACAGCGACCAGTTGACGGTCACGGTTTCGTAGGGGTCCACCGCGCCGTTGGTGGGCGAACCAGACTCGGCCACCAACACCGCGCCCACCGACTGCACCAAAGGCGTGGGACTGCCTGGACTGATGTTGAAGTTTGCATCAGACACGTCGTAAAAGATGTTCCCGGTGCCTTTGACCATGATGCGGGCCTGAGTGGAGGTAAGATTCGGGAGGACGACCGGAGCCGATCCGGAATTGGCTGCGTTGGAGGCGAGCAGGAAGGTGAAGGTGTTGCCACCGTTGGTGGAAAGATAGATGTCCACGCCGCTGGCATTAATCGGCGCCCCGGCTGTGCCCGCCACATTCCAGGTCACGGTGCGGCTGCCCGACCAGTTCGTGGCCGTGTTGGGTGCCGTCACCACAAAGGGGCCGGCGCCGCTCGCGACCGTCACCTGCGTGTCCGCGTCGGCCACGCCGCCGCCGCCCACCCGGTTGTCCCGCGCCGTCACCCGAAAGTTCATCGTCCGCGACGTTGTCGGCAGCACTTCCTGGTTCCAGTTCGTTCCCACGAGCACGCTGGACAGTTTGGGAAAATACCGCGTCGAACTGTTCACCGGGGAGAGCGACCGGAACAGCGGGCCCGAGCCACCGTCCACACCGGTGACGTCAGCGCCCGCGCCCAGATCGCGCTCCTCCCAGCAGTAGCTCAGCGTGTCGCCATTGGGATCGCTGCCCGTCGCGGTCAACATGAAAGGCGTTGACGCGGGAATCGTATGGGTGGTGCCGGCACTGACCGTGGGCGGGTTGTTGCCCGTCGCGGTCACCACCGCGCAACCGCCGCCGGCTCCCGCCAGGTAGGTTTGAATTTCATCCAGACTCGCCGTGTGAAAGTAGGGATCGCTGTGTGGCTGCAGGTCATTCGGCGGGCAGATCCCGGCATAGGCCATGATGGTTGAACCGCTGCCTGGCTCGTAGGCGGTGCCGGGGTTGCGATTGCCGGAGCAGCTGCCGGTCTCGCTGTTGAACGTGTGGTTCGCGCCAAATTGATGGCCCATTTCGTGGGCGACGTAATCGATCCAAAACGCATCCCCGTTGGGGACCGGCGAACCCGTAACACCCTTGGCCTTGTAACCAGCCACGCAAACGCAACCGAGGTTGGCGATGCCGCCGCCGCCGGTGCTGAAGACATGGCCAATGTCGTAGTTTGCACTGCCGATGACAGCATCGACCGTGCTCTGGTTCTGCGACAACATCGCCACGCCATCGTTGTTGCTGTAGGGATCGGTGGTGGCATTTGTGTAAACCAGCAGATTATTGTTCGCCACCAGCACCAGGCGCACGGCCAGTTCGGTTTCGTAAACGCCATCCACGCGGTTTACCGCCGTGATGATGGCGCTCATCGCGTTCGTCACCGTCCCGCCAAAGTAAGCGGCATATTCACCCGTGCACGCCACCGCGAGCTGGTATGTCCGCAGCGCCGTGCCCGATTGAATCTTGTTCGCCACCACACCCGATGTTCCCGCGCCCGCGCCGGTTGCCGTCCCGCCGCGCTCCGCCGTCGTGCATTTCCAGTCATCGAAAGGTTTGACGTAATCGCGCTTGTAATAGCTGACGTGGTCCTCGTCATCGCCCCGGTAAGCGGGGTCCACATACACGGCCCCGCGCGGCGACAGAATTTGCGCGTGGAAACCTTGCGGCGAGAGGTCCAGCCGCACGGTTGCCTGTGGATCATCGATCCCTTGCCCCGCGTAGGTCTTGATCTCGGGGAATTTGGCCGCCAGTTCCGGCGCCATGACCGGCGCATCAACCACCACAAAGCGTGCCGTGGTGCCGTCGGGCATGGGCAACTCGACTTCCGTGCCGGCGTTCCGGGCCAGCGCCGGGTCAATCTGGCGGGCCTTGCCAAGCCGGGTGCGCATTACCGTCCGGTTCAGGCGAAACAGCGCCCCTTGCAACGGCTGCACCCAGCGCGCGGCGCCGATTTTTCCGGCCGGCGGCGCCGTCAAAGGCGTCCAGCTGTTCGTGTCCGCCGGCAAAGATTGACTCCGCGCGGCCGTCGCTGTCCCCAGGCAAACCGCCAGGACCAGCGCGACTTTGGGAAGCTGAAAAAAACCAGCAACCGGTGTGGGGAGGAAACGCAAGCGGGGTGAGGCGATGTGCATGCCGCGCACGGTAATGACCGCTCCCGAAAAAACGAGTCCAAAAACTGGCTCTACTGAACCGCTTGGGCGGCCGCCGACAGCAGGTGCCATAAACCCTGCGGCGCGCAGCCGAGCAGCACCACCAGCAGCGCCAGCACAGCCAGCGCGATCTGTGTCGCCACCGGCACGGCGATGCGTTCCACCCCGGCCGGCGCGTCTGCCACGTAGGCTTGTTTCAAAACCCGCAGGTAGTAGTAAAACGACACCGCGCTCATGAGGATGGCCACGACCACCAGCCACAGCAGCGTGAGATGGTTTGCCTCGGCGCCCACCACACTGCTGAACACGAAGAATTTTCCGACGAATCCAGCCAGCGGCGGAATGCCGCCCAAGGACAGCAGAAACACGAGCAGGCACAGCGACAGCAACGGCGCGCGGCGGCTGAGGCCCGCGAAGTTTTCCAATCCATCGCCGCCCGTCGCGTCTTCCACCACGCCAACCACTCCAAACGCCCCGAGCGTGGTCAGCGCATACGTAATCACGTAAAAGAGCAGCGCCGTCTGGCCGGATGCCGTGTTTGCCACCACCGCCAGCAACAGGTAACCCGCGTGCGCAATCGCCGAATATGCGAGCAGCCGTTTCACGCTCGACTGCGCGATGGCCGTGAAATTGCCGAGCACCATCGAAAGCACCGCCACGACCGCCAGCACGGGCACCCAGCCGGAGTTCATCACGTGCCAGCCGGCGCTGCCTTCGGCCCCTGCAAAGCCGACCATCATCACCTTCGCGAGAATGAAGAAGCTGGCCACCTTGGAACCCGACGCGATGAACGCCGCACTCGGCGTGGGCGCGCCTTCGTAGGCATCCGGCGCCCACAAGTGGAACGGCACCGCCGCCACTTTGAAACCAAAACCGATCACCACCGTCACGATCGCCACGAGCAGCAACGGGTCGAGCCCTTTGCCCGCCAGCCCGGCGGCGATTTGCGGCAGATTCGTGGAACCCGACAGTCCGTAAAGCAGGCTCAGTCCGAAGAGTGTGAACGCCGCCGCCATGCCGCCGAACAGGAAGTATTTCAGTGCCGCCTCGGCCGATTTGAGGTTGCGCTTGTTGAACGCCGTCAGCACATACAACGAGAGGCTGAGCAGTTCCAGCGAGATGAAAATCATCAACAAATCCTCAGTGCTGACGAGGAACATCATGCCGACCGTCGCGAGCAGGATCAGCGCGAGATACTCGCCGACGTGCTCCGTGAACCTGCCTTGCGCCGAAAGCACAACGGTGAAAATCGTCAGCGCCAGGACCGCCGCCTTCACCAGGCTGGTCAGCGGGTTGACGACGAAAATGCCGTTGAACAGATTGACCTGACCGGACGCGCCCAGCACAAAGAACAAGGCCGCAGCACACCCCAGACTCGCGATCAGCGCGCCCAAGCCAAAGCGGATTCGCACCGGCTGCTCGCGCAACACCAGCAGATCCGCCGCCAGCACGACCAGCGCGGTGAGCACCACCACAGTTTCGGGCGCGGCCCATTGCAGGATTTCGAGGTAGCTCACAGCGCACCTCCCTTCACCAGGTGCTGGAACAGGGGCGAATTCACGCAAGGCTGAATCCAGTGCAGCAGCAGGTTCGGGAACAAACCGATGGCCAGCGACGTCGCGATGAGCAGCGCCGCACCGAGGCGCTCCGGCACGGAAACCGGCGGCAACGGATGATGCGCTTCCACTTCATCGTCCGGGTCAGGCGCCGGTGCGTCCGCATAAAACGCCTTTTGAATCGCGCGCAGCGTGTAGGCCACGCCGACAATAATGCCCACGCCGGCCACGATCGCCGCCGTTGGGAACGCCTGCCACGCACCCCAGAGCACCTGCAGTTCGGCCACGAACCCGCTGAAGCCGGGCAGCCCCATCGAGGCAATGCCCGCGACCACAAACGTGCCCGCCGCGAAGGGCAGCAGCTTGTTCAGCCCCATCGTTTCAAGGTTATTGAAATCCCGTGTGTGCGTCCGGTCGTAAACCATCCGCCCCACCACCGCGAACAACAAACCCGCGATGATGCCATGCGAAAACATCTGCAACACCGCGCCGCTCAGGCCAACCGAATTCAAGGTCGCCAGGCCGAGCAGCACAAAGCCCATGTGGCTCACGCTCGAATAGCCGATGACGAACTTGAAATCCTTCTGCACCAGCGCCACGCCGGCGCCATAAACGATGCCGATGACCGCCAGCACGGCGATGGTGGTTTTCCACATCACCACGCCTTCCGGGAACAGCACCATCGCCACCCGCAGGCAGCCGTAAGCGCCGAGTTTCATCACCACGCCCGCGAGCAACATCGAGCCCGCCGTCGGCGCGGCGACATGGCCCGTCGGCGCCCAGGTGTGAAACGGCCACAAGCCGGCCAGAATGCCGAAGCCCACGAACACCAGCGGAAACGCCCAGCGCTGAAAACCGACGGGAAAATGCACCTGCGAAAGCTGCACCAAATCCAGCGTGGCCTGGCCCGTCTGTGCCCGCGCCACCACCCACGCCGCAATGAGGCCGATCAGCACGAGATGGCTGCCCACGAACGAATACAACGCCAGCTTCATCGCGCCGTATTCCTTCCGCGTGCTGCCCCAGCGCGCGATGAGGAAATACTTGGGGATGATCGTCAACTCGTAGAACACGAACAGCAGGAGCAGATCGAAGCTCAGGAACACGCCATAGACGCCGCCAATCAATGCGAGGTAGAACGCAAAGAATTCCTTCGTCCGCTTCTCGATGTTCCAGGAAAACAAAATGCCCGCGATGGCCGCGAGGCCGGTCAGCACCACCAGCGTCAGGCTGATGCCGTCCGCCGCGAGATGATAATTCGCCCCGAGCGAGGGAATCCAGGCGTGGTTGGTGATGGTGGTGATTTCGCCCGGGTTGCCCTGCTGCCACGCCCCGATGAGCGCCACGGCCAACCCGGCGATGGCCGTCAGCAGCGCCACCTTGCGCGCCGAGCGGGCGTCATCGCGCGGCAGGAGCATCAGCACCAGCACGCCGAAAAACGAAATGTAAATGGTCCAGGCTAACATGCGAAACAAAGTGTCTGACGCCCCCCCTCACCCCTGCCCTCTCCCCAAAGAGAGGGAGAACCATCCGCCGTCCCACTCGAATACCAGCGACTGGATTGGCCGGACGAACGACCGAAAAACAAACCATGCGGAAACGCCATTCCCTCTCCCCGGGGGAGAGGGCCAGGGTGAGGGCGAGCGTGAAACCATTCAACTCCCACGGCGAAAATGACGATGCAAAGCGCGGGCATTTGCGCCGCTGCATCAGTTTCAAATCCGTGTCTGTCGGTGTTCATCCGTGGTCAAAAATTCAGTTGTTGCACCAGCTTCACAACCGTTGCGTCAATCACGCCCAGCACGAGCTGCGGGTAAAGGCCAAGCACAAACATCAGCCCGATGCCCGGTAACACGAGCAACCCCTCCGCGAAATTCAAATCCGGAAGCTTGAGCCACTTCTCATTCAGCGGGCCGCAGAACACGCGCTGAATCAGCGTCAGCAGGAAAATCGCGGTCACCAGCAAACCGATCGTCGCAATGGCCGCCGCCCACGGCGCCAGCGGGAACACGCCCTTGAAGATGAGGAATTCACCGACAAAGCCATTCAGGCCAGGCAGCCCGAGTGACGAGAACAGCGCAATGCCCATCAAGCCCGTGAACACCGGCACCACCTTCCGGATGCCGCCGAAATCCTGCAGCCCGCGCAGTCCCCCGCTCCGCCGCTCCAGCAGGCTGATGAACAGGAACAGCGCCGATGCCGTGAGACCGTGGTTGAACATCTGGAGCAGCACGCCGTCCAGCGCGGCGGCCTTTTGAAGGGCGATCTGATTCACGCCCGCCGGCAGGCCGACCGCCGCAAACATCGCCAGCAGGCAATAGCCCAGGTGGTTGATGGACGAATACGCCAGCATGCGCTTCAAGTCGCGCTGGGCGAACGCCGCGCACGCCGAGAGCACGATGGTCAGCACCGCGAGCCAGAGCAGCGGCGTCAGCACGAGCCGGATCTGATCAGGGAAAATCGGCAGCAGGATGCGCAGGAAGCCATACACGCCCATCTTCGACATCACGCCGGTGAGCAGCATCGTCACCGGGCTGGGCGCCTCCGCATACGCCGACGGCAGCCACGTGTGGAACGGAAACACCGGCACCTTCACGGCAAACCCGAGAAATGCGCCGGCGAAAAGAATCAAAGCCAGCGTCTGATTGCTGAGCCCGCTCCAGCCCATCGCGTGCTGGAACGCATCTCCGATCTTGGATGTGAGTTCGCCACTCTTCGCCAGTTTCGCCAGCTCAATGAAATCAAAACTGCCGGTCGCCAGCCGCAGCGCGAGGAAGCTCAGCAGCAACGCCACGCTGCCCACCATCGTGTAAATAAAGAACTGCGTCGCCGCCGGGCCGCGATTGGGCCCGCCCCAGAGCTTGATGAGGAAGAACGCGGGAATCAGCGCCAGTTCCCAGAACAGAAACCAGTGGAAGAAATTCAACGCCGTGAACGTGCCGAACAGGCCCGCCTGCAACCACAGCACCAGCGCGCCGAAGATGTGCGGCCGGTCTTCATTGCGCCAAAACGCCATCAACGCCAGCGGCGTCACAATGGCCGTGAGCAGCAGCATCAAAATCCCGAGCCCATCCACGCCGAGGCGATATTGGATGCCGAGCGATTTCACCCAGTCGAACTGCTCGGCAAATTGCAGTTCGCCGCTCGCCGCATCGAAATTCTTCCATAACAGCAGCGTCAGCCCGAGCGAAAGGAAGCTGAACGTCAGCGTCAGCTTGCGCGCGAGCTTCTGCTGATCGCGCAAACCAATGGCCACCACCCCGCCGAAGACCGGGAGGAGCGTGAGCGCGGTCAGCCAGGGAAAACTGTTCATGCCTTGCGCCCCCATACGAGAAGGAGAATCAGAACGACCAGCGCCACGCCCAGCACCCGCAGATAGGTTTGCACGCGACCGGTGTGCAGGCGGGACATTTCACCGCCGCCGCGCCGGATGCCCTCGCACCCCGCATCGAATCCGAGGTTCACCACAAATTCGTCAGTGACGCGGTAAAGCCAGGCCAGACCGATGGTCACGCCGGCCACCAGCAACACCACGCCGCCCCACACCCAGCGATCAAAAAAATCGCACGCCGCGGCGAACCACGCGTTGAAGCGGATGACCGTGTGCTCGTAGAGTTCATCCACGAAATACTTGTTCTTCAGCAGCGCGAAAATGTCAGGCCGCGCGACTTCGAGCACGTCCGGCTCCGCCGCTGTCTTGCGCCGGCGCTTACCGTAAAGCCACCAGCCGAGGCCGAGGCCGATGAATACAATGAGCGAGGAGGTCACCATCAACGGCAGGACACTTTCGCTGGTTTCGTGCGCCTGCCCGAGGAATGTCTGAAACCACGGCCACACCGGCGTGCCGAGGAAGCCCAACAAAACCGCGAACACCGCGAGGATGACCAGCGGCACCGTCATGACGGCGGGACTTTCGTGCGGAACGCCGCTGCCCCCAGCCGCAGCACTGCTTGAGTGAGAGGATCCGTGGGATGGTTTGTGAGCGGGTTCCGCGTCGTGGCCGCTGCGGCCGGGAACAGCCGCGCTCCGATACTGGCCAAAGAACACCAGCGCGACCTGGCGCGTCATGTAAAACGCCGTCAACAACGCGCCCGCCGCCCCGAGATAAAAGGGCCAGTGCGAAATGGGCCAGCCATGCGCCGCGTGCAGAATGGCGTCCTTGCTCCAGAAGCCGGCGAAGAACACCGGGAAACCCGCCAGCGCCAGCATGCCGACCGCATAAGTCGCGAACGTCACCGGCATGAACTTTTTCAAGCCGCCCATGTGCCGGATGTCCTGTTCCTCGTGGCAGCCGTGAATCACTGACCCGGAGCCGAGGAACAACAGCGCCTTGAAGAACGCGTGCGTGATGAGATGAAACATGCCAACGGCCACGCCACCCACGCCCAAGCCCATCATCATGTAGCCAAGCTGCGAAACCGTGGAGTAAGCGAGGATGCGCTTGATGTCGTTTTGGGCGACGGCAATGGTCGCAGCGAAAAAAGCGGTGATTGCGCCAACCCAAGTGATTACAAGCGTTGCATCAGGCTCCGCTATCGTAACTAGAGTGTTCGGCCCCGCGATCGCACTCCAATCTGGCTTCATCAGAGCAAACATCCGCGCCACGAGAAATACACCCGCCGCAACCATCGTGGCCGCGTGAATCAATGCGCTCACGGGCGTTGGACCTTCCATTGCATCGGGAAGCCAGACATGCAGCGGAACCTGACCAGACTTGCCCATTGCACCGACAAAAATTAGAAGCGCAATCCCAAGCAGAGAGAGCGTTTCAAATGTCGTGACGGGAAAAGACTTTGCCAATGTTGGAATTTCCAAGCAGCCATTGCCGCCGTCATAGAAATTCAAGGTGCCAGTCTTTGCGTAGAGCCACACCATGCCGATAAGCAATCCAAGGTCGCCGATGCGCGTGGTGATGAAGGCCTTCTTCGCCGCCGCCGCCGCGCTGGGCTTGTGATACCAAAAACCGATGAGCAGATAACTGGTCAGGCCGACGATCTCCCACGACATGAACAGCAGCAGCAGACTGTTGGCGATGACCACGCCGAGCATTCCCGCCGCGAACAGGGACAGGAAGCAGAAGAAGCGTGTGAAGTTCTCATCATGCGCCATGTAGCCGACGCTGAAGATGAAGATCAACGCGCCGACGAATGTGACCATCACCAGCATCACGGCGGTGAGCGGGTCAAGCACCCAGCCAAGCTGCAGCCATTGTTCCCCGAACTGGAACCAGTTGAAATTGCACACTTCCCGAAAGCCGCCAGGCGCGTCGTGTTTAAGCGTGGCCGCCAAGGCGCAGAGGGCGAGCAGAAACGCGAGGCCCATGGACCCGATGGCCAGCGTTGCCGCGCGCTTCCGCTGCGGTTGCGTGCTGACGGCAATGAGCCCCGCCGCCAGCAACGGCAGCACGGGAATCAGCCACAGATTTTTGACGATCCAGATCATCCCTTGAGATTCCTTACCTCATCCAGATTCGCCGTTTTGTAATGGCGGTAGATGGCGATGATGAGCGCAAGACCCACCGCCGCTTCCGCCGCCGCAATGGCGATGGAGAAAATCACAAACATCACGCCCGTCAGCGCCTCGGGATGCGGCCCGAAGCGCCAGAACGCGATGAAATTCAGGTTCGCCGCGTTCAGCATCAGTTCGATGCCGATGAGCGCGAGGATGGCGTTGCGCCGCGTGACGGCCCCGGCCAGCCCAATGGCGAAAAGCAGTGCGCTCACGAGCAAGTATGACGCGAGTGGTGTCATGCGGCGTGGCAGAGGGGAAAAGGAGCAGAGGGGAAAAGGAGACCTCTCCCCTGCTCCTTTTCTCCTTTTCTCCTTTTCATGGCAGTAGATGTTGTCATTTCGCGTCCGGCCTCTCGTCCTTCATCGCAATGATGACCGCGCCAATCATTGCCGCTGTCAGCAGCACGCCGACGACTTCGAGCGGCAAAATGTATTTTGTCATCAGCGCGTCGCCGATGTTCTTTACGGTGACCTCCGGCACCTCCGGCGTGGATGCCACCAGGGCACCGCTGCTCAACACGGCCCAGCCAAGGGCAGCGAAGACGACCGCCGAGATGATGATGCCGGCCATCCAGCCCGGCGCGAGCACCGCCTGGTTTGGCGTGTCGCCGCTGCGCGTGAGGAGAATCGCAAACACAATCAGGATGGCAACCGCACCAACGTAAACCAGCACCTGTGCAAAACCGACGAATTGCGCGTGGAGTTGCAGATACAGCGCCGCCAGCCCCGCGAACGTCACCACGAGCGACAGCGCGCAGTGGACGAGGTTGCGCAAACTCATGGCCGCCGCCGCGGAAAGCAGCGTGGCGAACGCGAGAATGAGGAAGGTCGGGGACACGTTAGGGCGTTGCATTGTTGAACCGTTGCATCGGCCCAAAGGCGTCGCGCAGGCGGCGTTTAATCCGCTGCAACGATGTCACGATGTCACGGTTCACGGTCTTCATTCCACAAAGCGGTAGGTGCGTTTGCCGAGGTGCTTGCTCTCCATCAGGCCGCGACCCAGCAGCAGATAAGGCCCCGCCACCAGCACCGCGCTGATAAACCAGCGCGCCAGGCCGGGGCCCATGAAATGCCAGACGCCGGCGGTGAACATGTTGATGAGCGCCATGGGGATCATGAATTTCCAGGCGAAGTTCATGAGTTGATCCATGCGCAGGCGCGGCAGCGTGCCGCGAATCCAGATGAACGTGAAGATGAGCGCCAGCAGCTTGGCAAAGAACCACAGGTAGGACGGCACCCACGTCAGGAATGGAAACGGCGCCGTCCACCCGCCGAGGAACAGCGTGATGCCCAGTCCGCTGATGGCGAACATGCCGAGGTATTCACCGAGGAAGAACAGTGCGAACTTGAACCCCGAGTATTCCGTGAAGTAGCCGGCGATGATTTCGGATTCGGCCTCGGGCAAATCGAACGGCGCCCGGTTGGATTCCGCGAGCGATGCGATGAAGAAAATGATGAATCCGGCAAAACCCCACGGGGTGAACACGAACCAGTCTGGCAGCAGCCCGGTGTAGGTCGATTGCCGCGCCACAATTTCCCCCGTATTGAGCGACCCCACGATCATGATGACCGTGACCGACGACAGGATGAGCGGGATTTCGTAGCTGATCATCTGGGCGATGCCGCGCATGGCGCCGAGCAGCGAATATTTGTTGCGGCTCGACCAGCCCGCCATGAACACCGACAGCTCCACCGCCGCGCCGACGGCAAAGAAGAACAGGACGCCCGCGTCGTAATCGGCGACGGTCATGTTGCGCCCGATGGGCAGCACGGCATACGCGAGCAGCACGGGAATCAGCAGCACGATCGGTGCGAGGAAATGCACAACCTTGTCCGCCGCGCGCGGCACAACGTCCTCCTTGATAAGCGCCTTGATGCCATCGGGAATGAACTGGCCGAAGCCCGCAAGCCGGATATCGGTGAACGGAATGCCAACGCGGTTCGGGCCGTAGCGGTTTTGGATGCGGCCGAGTCCTTTGCGCTCGAAGATGGTGACGATGGCGAACAATCCGCCGAACACAGCCACGAGCGGCGCGATGGACAGGATGGCGGAAACCAGCACCTGCCAGGCGTCGGGGAACAGCCCGACCGCCCAGTGCTTCAAGTTGACGAAGAGTTGGTCCAGCGATTCGACCATGGTCACTTCCACTGAGATCCGAAAGAGGCCCGCAGGGTCCGCAGATTTGGGCGCCGAATCAAGATTCTAAACCCGCGGCGGCGGGCCGCGTCACGGTTTTTACTGTGCCTTACGCCGTGCATTACGCGGTTTTCTGCGCCGGCGCCGGCGCGGCGGCCGCCTTGGCCTTTGCTTCCGCCGCGGCTTTGGCCTTGGCCTCGGCCTTCGCCTTTTCCCCGGCCAGCACGGCATCGGAGGCCGCCGCGTCCGCCGGATGAATGGCGTGGTAATGGGCGTTGGACTGGGCGAGCTTGTCCTTCGTGAGCAGCAGCCCGCCGAAGCGGTCATCGGTGCTCAGCTCAAACTCGGTGTCCATCTTGATGGATTCAAACGGGCACACCTCGACGCAAATCTGACAGCTCATGCACACCGAAATGTCGATGTCGAACGTGGCCGGATAGAACTGCGGCTGCCCCTTGTAATCGAGCCGCTTGTCCTTGCTTTTGACGATGTAAATGCACTTGGGCGGGCATTCCTTCTCGCAAATCTGGCACGCCACGCAGCGCAGGCCCTTCTGCCAGTCGTCGCCGTCGTAAACGAGAAACGGAAACTGCCGCGTATTCTCCTGGGGCGTGAGCCGCTCCTCGGGATACTGCACCGTGGTCAGCCGCTCCTTGGACACGTAGCTGCCCAGAAAGTTTTTGGCGGTGACCGCCATGCCTTTGATGATGGCTTCGCCTAACATACGAAAGTCTGCTGTGGCTTGAACAACTCCCCGCCATTCGGCGCAAAAGGGGGAAATGGGGAAAAGGTGAAAGCGGGATGAGCGGATAAGGACGCTCTCCTTTTCTCCCCTGCTCCCTTTCTCTTCCGCCCACCTTTCATCGATCCACCTCCCCCAACACGATGTCCACGCTGCCCAGAATGATGATCGCGTCGGCAATGCGCTGGCCGAGGCACATGTCCTCGAGAATGGTCAGATTGATGAAGCTGGGCGGCCGCACACGATAGCGATAGGGATTCGGCGAGCCGTCGCTGATGAGGTAAAAGCCCAGCTCGCCCTTGGGCGCTTCGATGCGCCCGTAGGCCTCGCCCACCTTCGGACGGAAGCCGCGCAGCTTCGCCTTCGGATCGACAAACGGACCGGCCGGAATGTCGTGCAGGGCCTGTTTCAAAATCTTCACGCATTCGCGCATTTCCAGCACGCGAATCATGTAACGGTCGTAAAGGTCGCCGTGTTCGCCAATGGGCACCTTGAATTCAAAACGGTCGTAGATCCCATATTTGTCCACCTTGCGAATGTCATAATTGACGCCGCTGGCGCGGAGCATCGGACCGGTGATGGACGCATTGACGGCCAGCTCGCGCGGCAGGATCCCAATGCCCTGCGTGCGCGCGAGAACGATTTCATTCTCGGCAATCAACGCTTCGAACTCATCCAAAAAAGGCTCGTAGTTTTCAACCACCTGGCGCGCCCGTTGCAGCCAGGAATCCGACACATCGCAGCGAACGCCGCCAAAGCGCAGGTAATTGCACATCATGCGGGCGCCGGTCAGCTCCTCGAAAAGATCGAGGATCTTTTCACGTTCACGGAAGGCATACATCAACGGCGTGCCCAGCGCGCCCATGTCCTGCACAAAAAAACCGATGAGGCAGGTGTGGTTCAGCAGGCGGGTCAGCTCAGCCATGATGACGCGGATGTATTCCGCGCGTTCCGGCACCGACAGGCCCGCCAGCTTCTCGACGGACAACGCGTAGGCCCAGTTGTTCGTCATCGAGCAGAAATAATCGAGCCGGTCCGTGTAGGGCATGGACGAGAGATACGTCGTGTTCTCGGCGATCTTCTCGTGATTCCGGTGCAGGTAGCCAAACACCGGTTTGAGCCTGACCACTTTTTCGCCGTCCAGCACCACGTCCATGCGGAACACGCCGTGCGTGGACGGATGATGCGGTCCGAGCGAGACTTCGAGCAGGTCGCCCTCGGCATCGCCATCGCGGGCCCGCAGCTCGTAGTTCATGGCCGGCGCGTTCGGAGCGGCAATCATACGGACGCCTCCTTCGCCTGGTGCGCCTTCACTTTTTCCACCAGTTCATCGTGCGGCGTCGGCTCGTATTCGTAATCGTCCGGCTCCACGTAATCCTTGCGCATCGGATGATCCTTGAATTCGTCCCACATCAGGATGCGGCGCAGGTCGGGATGGCCGTCGAACACGATGCCGAACAGGTCATACGCCTCACGCTCCTGAAACTCACAGCCGCGCCAGAGCGGGGTCAGCGACGGCAGATGATTCTTGTCGGCACGATTTTCCGTCCGGAGGCGCAGAATCACCGGGCCGTGTTTTTTGGCCATCGAATAAAGGTGATACACTGCTTCAAGGCAGCCGGGGCGGAGCGTTTTCTTCACTTCCTCGACTTCCTTCTCCACGCCGTCCACGACCTGCTTGACCTTGATTTTTTCGGTCAGCTCCGCTTCGGGCCAGTCCACACCGGTCATGTTGGAGCAGTAATCGAGCTGGAGTTCCGGATCATCGCGCAGGAATCCAGCCACCGCGACGGCGTGTGCGTTGTCCACCAGCAGGGAGGGCTGGGCCACCGGGGAATCATTGGGCACCACGGTCAGTTGTGCGCCGGCGACCGCGGCTTCGACGCGGCTTTTGATTTGTTCGAGAGTTTCCACGGCTCAACGCTGGACCACGGGCGGCTGCCAGATTTGCGGATTCTTCGGCGGCACGAGATCGTGCTCGCCGTAAACGGGCACCGGAAATTCACTCGGTGCGTCGGGGTCCAGATGCCGCGCCCGGTGGGGACCGGTGAGTTTTTGCTGCTCGATTTTTTCCTGCAACGTCATGAAGGCGTGAATCAACGCCTCGGGCCGCGGCGGACAGCCGGGAATCACGACGTCCACGGGCACATAACGGTCGATGCCCTTGAGCACGTTGTAGCCCTGTTTGAACGGCCCGCCGGAAATGGCGCAGGCGCCCATGGCAATGACGTATTTGGGCTCGGGCATCTGGTTGTAGAGGCGCACGACGAGCGGCGCCATCTTCTTGGTGACCGTGCCGGCCACGATCATCAGGTCGGCCTGCCGGGGCGAAGGCCGGAACACCTCGGCGCCGAAACGGGCCAGGTCGAAACGCGACATCGACGCCGCGATCATTTCAATGGCACAGCAGGCGAGGCCGAAGGTCAGCGGCCAGACGGAATTGGCGCGCCCCCAGTTGTAAACTTCCTCCAGCGTCGTGGTAAACACGCCCTGCTTCTGAAGCTCACTGCGTAAACCTTGATCAATCACAACGTTAAAACCTCAACATCCGGTCACTTCCACGTCAACACACCTTTCTGCCAGGCCCACACGAGCCCTTCCACCAGCAACAGCAAAAACACCATCATCGCGATGAAAGCCCCGGCGGAGAGCCCGCCAAATGACACCGCGAACGGCAGCAGAAAAATGGTCTCCACGTCGAACACCAGGAAAATGATGCCGTAAAGATAGTATTCGGCGCGGAACTGAATCCACGCGTCACCCTTGGACTCCAGGCCGCATTCGTAAGTCGCGTTCTTGTCGTGGCCGGGCTTCTTCGGGGAGAAGAACTTTGCCCACAACCACGCCAGAGTGAGCGGCACTGCGGCAAATCCCACCGCTGCCACCATCAAAACCACCAGCACGAGATAGGAATTTTGCGGCGTGGGCATCGTTTCAGTTGGATTCGGGCGAGTGACGTTTCAAACCGACTTCGTGGGCGATGTCGTCAAATTCCTCGCGGCTGACGTTCTCCAGCTGTTTGCCGCGGATGGAGAGCTTTTCGTTGATTTTGATGACCTTCTCGGTCATCTGCTCGTGCGTGTCCTTGGAACCGCCAGCCAAGAGGAAGTTTTCGCCCCGGGTCACCCGTTTGTGACCATCTGAGTCGAGCCCGACGCCCAGGATTACGGCTTTCTGGACGCGCTTGGGTTTGCCAATCGCCATTCCCGAAGGCTAAAGCAATGACCCGCGAGGTCAAGAAAGTCACGGCGGCCGGACGGGATTCTCAGCCGCGCTTAACCAGCGGTTGAGCCGGGCTGTTAATGCCACGACTCCGGAACACTGAGGGGTTTGCCGTTGTCTTTGGCGCCCAGCTGGGCAAGAAAAGGGACGGCAATCTTCGCCCATTGCGCGGGGAACGGATACGAGCCGGCCGAGGCCCCGAAACAGCTCTGGAGCATCTCGGTGTTCACGATGCCGGGATTGAACGGCACGGCAGCCATGCCGGACGGCAGTTCCTCGGCCAGCGCGCGCGTCAGCCCTTCAATGGCCCACTTGGTGGCGCAATAGGGCGCGACTTCGGCGTCGACGGAGCGGCCCCAGCCGGAGCTGAAGTTGACCACCACTCCGCGCTTGCGCCGCACCATCTCCGGCACAAAATGACGGATGATGTTGGCCACGCCCTTCAGGTTGATGTTCACGACGGCGTCAAATTCCTGCGCCGGCACATCCCACAACGGGGCATTGCGGTTGATGACGCCCGCGTTGTTGATGAGCAGGTCGGGCGGGCCGTAGTGGGTCAGGATCAGACTGGCCCACGACTGGACCTCCTCATCGGAGGAAACGTCCACCACGTAAAAATCGTGTGGTTTGTCGAAGTGCTCGCGCAGTTGTTCGACCTCCCGTTCGGAACGACCGCAGCCCAGAACCGTCCAGCCGGCCCGGCTGAATTCATCCACCATGGCGCGGCCAAGACCGCGGGTGGCGCCGGTAATGATGGTGATCCTCCCTCCGGTCATACGCGTGGCTTCGGCGGCATGTTGGCGGGCAGGCCGGTGAATTTCAAGTGCGCGGACGGAAATGTGATTCGCGCGCCAGTTGCTCCCACAGTTTCCGCTCGCTGTCGGAAACCTTGGCGGGCACTTCGATGGACGTGACCACGATCAAATCCCCGCGCCCCCCGCCGCGCTGCGGCAGACCACGCCCCCGCACGCGCAACTTTTGGCCGCCGGGCGTGCCCGGTGGAATCCGGATGGCCACCTGCCCGTCCAGGGTCGGCACGTCCACGCTCGCTCCAAGCACGGCCTCCCACGGCGCCAGGTCCAGTTCATAAATCAGATTGTGCCCCTCCACCTCAAAATCCGGATGCCGGGCGAGGCGCACGCGCAGGAATAAATCCCCAGCTCCAGCACCGCCCGAACCCGCTTCGCCGCGCCCGGCGAGGCGGAGCTTTTGTCCTTCACCGACACCGGCCGGGATTTTGACCTGATGGGTTTCCGTCTGCTGCACCTGGCCGGCACCGGCGCAAACGTGGCACGTTCGCCCCAGCGTGCGCCCGCTGCCGCCACACTGCTCGCAGGGCACGTTGTGACGCACGGAAACGGAACGAATCGAGCCGCGCATGACTTCATCCAGCGTCACCATGAGATCACCCTCGATGTCACGACCGCGTTCGGCCATGCCCTCCGGCGCAAAGCCGCCGCTGTTCGGAAAGCCGCCCCGCCCGGTTCGGCCGAACAATTGTTCAAAAAAGTCGCTGAAGCCCGTGCCGCCGAAATGAAATTCAAATCCCTCCGTGCCCGTGCGGCGGCCGCCGCGAAAGCCTTGCGCACCAGCGGCGTGTTCCCAACCGGGCGGCGGCCGAAACTCCGCGCCGGATTGCCAGTTCGCGCCCAGTTCGTCGTAACGTTTACGCTTCGCCGGATCGCCCAGCACCTCGTAGGCTTCGTTGATTTCCTTGAACTTTTCCTCGGCCCTTTTTTTGTCCTTGGCCACGTCGGGATGATGTTCGCGGGCCAGCTTGCGAAAGGCTTTTTTGATCTCGGCCTCGCTGGCGGTGCGCGGCACCCCAAGAATCTGGTAGTAGTCTTTGTATTGCACAGCCATTTTGCGGGGCATGATAGCCCAGCCGCGCCGGTTCTCAATGCGAACCGGACAAAAAACCCCGGGGCGACCTGACGGCCGGCCCCGAGGCAACCACACCCAACCAACCCAACCAATTTATCAAGCGGTCATTGCTTCTTGTGATTGTCCACGGAGAGGAAACGCGATCCGCTCATGCCGCCTTCCTGGCTCCAGACGCGCAGGAGAATCCGGTCGCCCTTGGCCTCCTCGCTGAGCTTCACCGCGGAATCCGCGTCCTTCACCGATTGACGGTCAATTTCCTGAATGACGTCACCGGAACGCAGCCCGGCTTCATACGCGTTGGAATCCTGGTCCACGTTGCTGACGAGCGCGCCGCGCACGTGGCTCGGGATGTCGAACTGCCGGCGGGCTTGCGCATCCAAATCCGCCACTTCCACGCCGTCCAGCGCGTCAAACTTCGAATTGCTGCTGCTGGTGGACGAACTGGCGGTCCCTTCGTCTCCGGGCAACGTGCCCAGCTTGACCGACACAGTCCGCGTTTTGCCGTCGCGCACCACCGTCAACGTGATCTTGGTGCCGGGCGGCTTCTCCGAAATCATCAGCCGCAGGTGCCGGCTGTCGCTGGCTTTTTTGCCGTCAATCGCCGTGATGACGTCACCGGACTTGATCCCCGCCTCTTCGGCGGGCGTGTTCGGGGACACGCCGCCCACGAGCGCACCCGAGGTGTCCGGCAGGTCGAAGGACTTGGCCAGTTCCGGCGTGAGCGATTGAATCATCACGCCCAAAAAGCCGCGCGTCACCTTGCCATCCTGGATGAGCCGTTCCATGACGGACCGCGCCAGATTGACCGGCACGGCAAATCCCACCCCCGCGTTGCCGCCACTGCGGCTCAAGATGGACTGGTTGATGCCAATCAACCGCCCTTCCGCATCCACCAGCGCCCCGCCGGAGTTGCCCGGGTTGATGGCGGCGTCGGTCTGAATGAAATCCTCGTAGTCGGTGATGTTGAACCCGCCGCGGCCGAGCGCGCTCACAATCCCCATCGTCACGGACTGGCCGACGTTGAACGGGTTGCCAATGGCCAGCACCACGTCGCCCACCTCCAGCTTGTCGCTGTCGGCAATCGTGATGACCGGCAGATCCTTCGCATCGATCTTGAGCACCGCAATGTCCGTCTGGGGATCTGTGCCGATGACCTTGGCGGTGTATTTCTTCTCCCCGTTGGCGAGCGCCACTTCCACTCCATCCGGGTCGGCCCCCTCCACCACGTGGTTGTTCGTCAGAATGTAGCCGTCCGCCGTGACGATCACACCGGAACCGAGGCTCTCCTGCTTGAAACTGCGCGACCGCCCACGGCCGCTGCCGCCACCGTCATCGGACGGGTCGCCAAAGAAGCGGCGCAGGAAGGGGTCATCGAAGAACTGCTGAAAGCGTGGGGCCTTCAGGGTTTTCGTTGAATAGATGTAAACCACGCTGGGCGAGGCCTTCTTGATCACGGCGGCGTAGCTGTTGCCCGTCCGCGCATCCCGGTCGATGACCGACTCGTCCAGTTTGACCTTGGCCGGCGGATTGTCCACCCGGGCAAACGAAGCAAACGGAATCCCCAAAACCACCGCCAGCGCCCACGCGGCAACCCGATTTCTCAAAAGCATTTTCATAATTGATTTGTCCTTGTTCGGTGCGCACCGACCGTGCGCGACTCACGAAGGAATGGACAACGGACTTGTAAAAATGTTCAACCGTGATGCCCGGCGGCGCATCCAGGCACGCGCCTGCGGTGAGAATCTTCGCTAGCTCTTTTGAATGCAGGCGTAGGCGTTGTGGTTGTGGATGCTTTCAAAGTTTTCCGCCTCCACCTTCCACCACGTGATCTCCGGATGCGCCTTCAACTTCAACGCGACGTTGCGCACGAGATCCTCGACAAACACGGGATTTTCGTAGGCGCGCTCGGTGACGGACTTCTCATCCTCGCGCTTCAGCAGCGCATACAATTCGGAGCTGCCGGACGCCTCCACCAGGGCAATCACATCCTCAATCCACACGACACTCCGCGAACGCAGCGTCACGGTCACTTCGCCACGCTGATTGTGCGCGCCGTATTTCGCGATGGCCTTGGAGCACGGGCACAACGTGGTGACGTTCACCTTCACAGTCATGACCAGATCCGCCTCGTTGCCGCAGGCCGTCGCGTCAAAGCGCACGTTGTAATCCATCACGCCGTCCTTGCCGGAAACGGGCGCCTGTTTCGTCATGAAATAAGGAAATTCAATCTCCAGGTGCGACGTCGCCGCCTTCAGCTTCGCCTGCAGCGCGAACAGGATGCCCTCGATGTTTTCAACGTGGATCACGTTGCCGTGCGCGTTGAGCACCTCGATGAACCGGCTCATGTGGGTGCCTTTGAATTCCTTGGGCAAATCCACAAACATCCCAATGGTGGCCACGGTGTTCTGGTGCACCCGCGTCTTGTCCATGACCTGGATGGGAAAACGCAAACCGCGCACGCCGACCTTGTCAATGTGCAGCTCACGGTGATCCCGCTCGCTCTGCTTGTCGTGAAGTTTGGTTGCGGCCGGTTCGGACGTCTTTGACATGCGCGAAAAGTAGCAGCAACGGGCGGATTTGCAAAAAGCGGTTTTCGGCCGGCAACAAAAAGGCCGGCGGTTGCCCGCCGGCCGTCGTTCAAATTGGGCAAAGGTCGTCAAACCGTCATGATTTCCTTTTCCTTGCTGACCACGTGGCCGTCGATCTTGGCGATGTAATCATCCGTCAGCTTTTGCAGTTCCTTCTCCGCGTGCTTTTCCTCGTCCTCGGGAATCTTGCCCGCGGCTTTTTCCTTCTTAAGCGTTTCCATGGCATCCCGGCGCACATGGCGGATGGCCACACGCCCTTCCTCCGCCAGTTTTTTAACCAGTTTGACGAATTCCTGCCGGCGTTCTTCGCTGAGTTCCGGCAACACCAGCCGGATGAGCTTGCCTTGAATGGTTGGGTTCATGCCGATGTTGGCCTTTTGAATGGCCTTCTCGATTGGGTGCAATGAGCCGACGTCCCACGGCTGGATCACCAGCATGCGCGGCTCGGGCGTGGTGATGCTGGCCAGTTCGCGGATGCGCATTATTGAACCGTAAACCTCCGCCTGGATGTTTTCGACCAGGGCCGGGGAAGCCTTGCTGGTGCGCACGCCCGCAAACTCGCGCTGCACGACTTCCTCGGATTTCATCATCTTCTCTTCCGCTTCCAACAAAATCTCGTCGCTTGGCATAAGTGGGGGGACGCTAGCAGAACCGGTCCGAAGTGTATAGCGGCAACTGACAACCGCAAAACCCGGCCGCCCGGAAACGCCGGACCGTTCAGACACCTTCCCCCGCCAGCTCCGCCATCAACCGTCGCTCGGCTTCCTCGTTGCCAAGCCCCTGCCGCGCGCGCAGCACCGAGACGCCGACGACTGGCGGATAGGCCTGATCGGCCTTCATGCGCGGCTCGACGTATTCGATGACCTCGAACAGCAACTGATTGGCCGCCACATAATCCAGTTTCGCCAGCCGGGCAATGTAGCGCGTGGCGCGGTCGATGAGTTTCAGATTGCTGGGCACCACCCAGATCATCGTGTTCCCCATCACGCGACCCAGCCGGACCATGGTGCAGGTGGACAGTGCGTTGAGCAGCAGCTTCAGCCCCACCCGCATCACGCCATCCAGCAGAAAATCCGTGGTCGGAACCGCCAGCCGCACCATGACGCAATCAGGATTCCATCCCGCCGCAAACTCGCCAACTTCGCGGCCGGCCGCCGCGCTGCCGACGAAAATCAATCCCGTCCGCGCGCCGGCCTTGTGCGCCGCCTCCAATTGCGTCCGCTGGAAACCGTCCGGCGCGAGCACGGCCTCTTTCTCAGCCTCCGTCACCAGCGCGACCGCGCTGTCGCCGGCACCCAACGGACGGTTGGGCAAACCGTCCAGCCCGATGCGAAAGCGCATCAATTCGCCGTAGCCGATCTTGCCGATGATCTCTTCCGTGCGGGCCAGCTTGTCCTCCGGCACGAGCCCGCGAACAGCTTCGGCCGGCCAGTCCACGCAGCGTGGCACGCGCTTGCAGATGCGCTCCCACGCCGTCGGCGAATCCGGATAAGGCACGTAGAGAAACGCCCAGGATTCGGTCGCCGTTGTGTCGTCAAACTTGCGGAACGGCGGCGTGCAATACGTTGGCGAGCGTTCGGTGGTGTCGGTGAGCATGTCGATCCCCACCCGGTCCGCAAAGTAATTGTTCTTGCGGCCCGCGCGATAGGCGGATTCCTCAAGCGCGACCAGCCGGGCCAGCTGCGACCGCAGTTCGGCGGACTTCAATACGGCCTGCACCGCGGCCAGTTGGGCGGCAAACTGCGCCGGAACGGCGTCCACCTCCTCGTGCCCCGTCAACTGACGCGCCACCATTTCCAGCACCGTCGCCAGCACCGCGAGCTGGATGCTCGTGGCCTGCATGCGCGTGGAGCCCGTGATGGCCATGGGACCGGTCGTGAGGTTAAGTTTCTCGATGCGGGCGTCCTGGATCACTTCCCGGCTGCGCTGGACGTGCTCGCACAGGATGTCATCCGGGTTGTTGTAAACGAAATACACCTTGGCGCCGGCTTCAACGCCCTGCCACGCCGTGCCGATGACGAAGGACGTCTCGCCGCCTTCGGTGATGGCAAACACCACATCGCCCGACGCCACGCCCAGGTCGGCCAGTTGTTTTTTGCCGAAGGCGGTGAAATCCTCGAAACCTTCCACCGCCTTGATCAGCGCGTAATCCCCGCCCGCCATCACGGCGAACGCGCGGTTCTCCCAGTCGGCCTGACCGCGCTGCTGCCAAAAGTCCCGCCAGATGGAAACCAGTTGAATGCTCAGCCGGCCGGTGGAGCCGCAACCCGTGAAGAAAATTTTGCCGCCTGCCCGCAGCGCCCGGCTCACCGTGTCCGCCATCGCCCCCAAGCGCCCATCAGCCGCCACTTCGCGATACTTCCGCACGACGTCGTCGTCCACCTCGAACAACTGCCCCAAAGCCGCCGCAATATCGCGCCGGGCGGTTTCGCTCAACTTCGCCGTGACCGGATGGGATGATTCCGTGACGAGCTCGCCGAGCCTGAACTGGTCGGCGACTTTCAAAAACTCCGCGGAACGTTTCAGTGAACTTTCACTCATGGTTTGATGATTAGGATTGCCTGCGCCGGCCAAGGGAAACCAACGCGAGACCAAAAGCCAATCCACAAAAAGTGCCGGTGCTCAGCCAGATCCACGCCGCGCCCAGGTCCGGCACTTCCGCAATCCAGTTCAGTTCATGCGCCAGCAGCAGGACGACCTTGGCCAGCCCAAACAGGCCGACGCCGAGGATGGCGCCCGCAAACGTGAAGGCGCCAAGCAAGGCCCGCTCCGGGCGGCGTCGGGGTGAGTTGAGCGGAGGAGTTGGCATTCAGCGTAAATCCGGAAGCAGATTGAGCGTGGCGAGCGTCGTGTATTCGCTGCCACCCGGACCCAGGCGGCTCTGAATCAATTCCACCACGCCCGCACGCCATTCGCCAAAGCGACGCGTGGCAGCGCCTTCAACGAACCGCGCCAACCGTTCCGCGTCGGCGCGCCGGATTTGCTTGGGACGCGCCAGCGTCACATGACCAACGAAGCGCGCGTCCGCCGGCTTTTCCGCGAACGGCGCAACCGCAATCTCCACCGCCTGAACAAGGTGGTTTAATTGTTCGTCGGCAGCGTGAACCCAGGCCCAGACCACGCGCGGGAAACGCAGGTCGGGAAAACAGCCGAGGCGTTCGCACATCAGATTCAGTTCGCCCTGCTCGCGCAACCCGGCGCGCAGACGTTGTTCCAGTTCCGGCACGCGCGCGGCGTTCACGGCGCCGAGAAAACGCAACGTGAGATGCAGGCCGCCCGGCTTCACCCACGCCGTCGAGTGGGGCGGCAACACGTCCCGCAATTCCCGCTGCACCGCGATCAACTGCGTCACCAGTTCCGCGGGCAGCGGCAGCGCGACAAACAGGCGAAGGCTTGGCACAGCGTCCATGACGCGATTCGGGATCGACCGGCTTTACGGCAACGGCTCGCCCCGCGCGGCGACGAAGAGCCGATACCATTCTTCGCGGGTCAATTCCAGGTCCGCCGCCTTCGCGGCTTCGCGGATGCGCCCGGGGTTGGCCGAACCCACGATCGGCACGATTCCGCTGGGATGTTTCATCAGCCAGGCAAGGGCGATAACCGTCCGGCTGACGCCGCGCGCCGTGGCAATTTCCTCCAACACCGGCAGCAACGTGTCCAGCTTGTAGGCGCGCTGCGCGGGCAGCAGTTTGGTCGCCCCGTCACCGATCAATCCGCCCGCCAGCGGACTCCAGGCCAGCGGCGTCATCTGCTCGGCGAGGCACTGGTCCAGCGCGCCATCCGTGAACGGCGCCAGCCGGGCGAGACTGATTTCCAACTGGTGCGTGACCACCGGCTGGCGGCAGAACTTGAGCAGCGCGGCGACGAAGGTCGGGCGGAAATTGCTCAGGCCGAACCAGCGCACCTTGCCGGCGCGATGCAACCGGTCAAACGTGGCCGCAATTTCCGCCGGATCGCCCAGGAAGTCCTCGCGATGGATCATGTAGAGGTCCACCGTTTCCAGCCCCAGCCGGCGCAAGGAGGCTTCGCACGCGCGTTCAAGATGTTCCGCTGAAGAATCGTAGCGGTGGGGGGAATCGGGATTCGGTTCGCCCGGCCGGCAGATGCCGCCCTTCGTCGCCACGATCACGCGCTCGCGCATCCCCGACGCTTCGCGGAGTGCCTGACCAAGAATTCGCTCGCACACGCCACCGGTGTAAATGTCGGCGTTGTCGAAAAACGTGAAGCCCGCGTCGTAGGCGGCGTGGATGGCGCGCCGTCCGGCGGCCTCGACGTCGGGGGTGACTTCGCCAGGGCTCCACGTGCCGGCCACGCGCCAGCAACCGTAGGCCAGCGCGCTCGGGCACAGACCGCTTTTGCCAAGTTCAATGGTTTTCATGTTCGCCGCCCGCAAGGGTAAGCGGGACGGGGCCGCCGTGAAAACCATGAAACGCATGCGCTTGGCGGGCTTGTCAACCGCCGCCGTTCTCCGCCAGCATGCGGGCGTGAGCGACGTCCCCGCCCCTGCCCCCGACGATCTCGCGGTCCCGCTGTGCGTGGACCTCGACGGCACCCTGCTCAACACGGACATGCTGTGGGAGTCGTTGAAGGACGTGGCGCGGCGGCGCCCGTGGGTGTTGCTGCTCGTGCCGGTGTGGTTTGTGCAGGGACGCGCGCGCTTGAAACGCAGACTCGCCGCCCGGGCCCGGGTGGATCTCGCCACGCTGCCGTTCCATCACGGATTCGTGGCATTTTTGCGGGCGGAAAAGGCGCGCGGGCGCCGGCTCGTTCTGGCCACGGCTTCCGACCAGGCATTGGCCGAGCGCATTGCGGAGCGGTTCGGCCTGTTCGCAGAGGTGTTGGGCAGCGATGGCCGGCGGAATCTGCGTGGCCGCGCCAAGGCGGCGGTGCTCACCGAACGCTTCGGTTTGAGGGGGTTTGATTACGCGGGCAACTCGGCGATGGACCTGAATGTGTGGGTCGCGGCGCGCCAGGCCATCGTGGTAAACGCCTCCGCGGAACTCCTCGCACAAGCGCGACAGCGGGCCACGGTCGCACGGGTGTTCCCCGAAGAACCGGGCAACCCCTGCCGCACGCCCTGGTAAATTCCCACCCTTGCGCGCGGCCAGTTCCGGTTCAGGAAACGCTCAACGGTGTTCCAGATGGACCGGCTGCCCCCCCTCAAAGCGGACCTGCCAGAACTTTCCCTTCCGTTCGCCGACCATGACAAAGTCCAGCGCAAACGCATCGCCCGCCGTCTGCCCCAGCAGATTGAGCGCGGCGAACCGCAGCCGGCCACGCCACAGGCTGGGGTTCAGGCGCGCCGCAAAGTCGAGCCCGGATTCCACCTTGGCCTCCAGGCCGGACAGCAAACTGCGCGCGAACGCCACCCGGGTGGAACTGGGATGATACTTCGCCCCGGGCAGGAAAACCTTGACGTGATAATTGCGGAACGCGAATTCACCGCACCATTCACCGTCGGTTTCGCTGACCAGCACCCCCAGCAGGCCGTCGCGATATTCCGGGGCCGGTTCCGGGGCCGTGAAGCGTTTGAGAATGCCAAGCATGCATGGGTTGATGCTAATCCCGTTCCATTCTCAATGGAGAATGGGATGCCCATGCGGTTGCCGGACCAGCACCGCATCCAGGTCCAGGTAAAAATCCAGCCGCTGCTGGGTTTCCGACTCGTCAATGTGCCGCGCCATGATGAGATAGGTGGCGTAGTGATTGCCCTCGGATTCGACCAGACTTGCATAAAATCTGGACAATCCGGGGTCCGTCTGCTCCAGCGCCGCCGCGAGCACTTGAAACTTCTCGCAGCTGCGCCCCTCGATCAACGCCGCACAAATCAAATGATCGATGGCCTGATGCCGGCTGCCGTTGCGCACCGCCCGCATCAACCCACTGATCCACGGACTCGGATGGGTGTTGTGAAACGGAATCCCGCGTTCGCGCAACAGCCCGAGCACCAGTTCGAAGTGCTGCAGCTCCTCGATCGCAATCGCGTTCAGTTCATGCACGCGATCATGCAGGTCGGGATACTTCTCAAGATTGAGCGCGGAGGTGGCCGCTTTGCGCTCGAGCTGCGCGTGGTCCACCAGCACCGCCGGCAGATGCGCCAGCATGCGTGGCAGCCAGTCGGCGGGAATTTTTTCGCGAAAGAGGAGCATGACAGCAAAAGCAAACTCCGGCGTAGCGCGGAACAAACCGTCAGCCGGCGTAACCCGCCATCGCAGCGAGCATGTCCTGCACGGCCTGCGTCAAGCCGGTGAACACCGCGCGGCTCACGATGCTGTGGCCGATGTTCAATTCGACGAGGTGCGGCACCTGTTTGAGCACGGCGAGGTTCTCGTAATTCAGGCCGTGGCCGGCGTTCACCCGCAGCCCGGCGGCCTGCGCCTCGCGCGCCGCGGTGATCAGGCGGCGCAATTCCCTATCCCGCGCCGCGGCGTCGCCGAAATGCTCGGCAAACTGGCCGGTGTGCAATTCGACAAATTGCGCGCCGATTTTGGCCGCGGCCGCCACTTGCGCCACGTCGGGCGCGATGAACAGGCTGACCTCGATGCCGGCGTCGTTCATGCGGCGCCGCGTCTCGGTCAACGAATACAAATGCCCCACCGCATCCAACCCGCCTTCGGTGGTGACCTCCTGCCGGCGCTCGGGGACGATGCAGACGATGTCCGGCTTCAGCCCCAGCGCGAGGTTGACGATTTCGGGCGCGTTGGCCATTTCCAGATTGAACCGGGTCCGAATCACTTCGCGGAGCTTGCGGACGTCGCGATCCTGGATGTGCCGCCGGTCCTCGCGCAAATGCGCGGTGATGCCGTGTGCGCCGGCGGCTTCGCATTGCCGCGCCGCCGCCACCGGATCGGGCTCGCCAGCCACCCGCCCGCGGTAGCGCGCTTCGCGCACCGTCGCCACATGGTCAATGTTGACACCCAGCTTCAGCATGAGCGGCGTTGGTCTGCCATAATGCGCGTGCGGCGTCACGCGGGAAGTTCACCGCAGCAAGGCTTGGGACGGCATGCCGGCACCGGCCGGGCGAACGTCATCTTTATCCCGGGCGCCGCGCCGAGGATAATTTCTGCAAACTAGACCAAGATGCCCCTTGCTTCGGGGGCGCGCACTCTGATAGGTTCTGCGTCCCGGAACGCGGGGTGGAGCAGCCCGGTAGCTCGTCAGGCTCATAACCTGAAGGTCCTAGGTTCAAATCCTAGCCCCGCAACCAATTTCAAACGGCCCTGAAATCGTTTTCAGGGCCGTTTTTTTATTGGTTATTGGCTCTTCCCGTCACGGGCTCCATCGTTACTTCAACGGCCCCGGCCATTTGACGCGGGCCTTTGCGATCGGGAAAGCAAACACGCATCATTTTTGCGCCAGAATGGAGCGCAGCCAGTCGGCCACGGCGCCGGGCCAGGCGCGTGCGTCCTTTTCGCAGCGCAACCCGTAGCCGTGCCCGCCCGTGGCGTAGAGCACGAATTGGTTGGGAACCTGCGCCGCGTCCAGCGCCGCGTGATACAGCTTGCTGCCGGCAACAAACGTCGGGTCGTCCTCGTTATGGATGATCAACGTGGGCGGAATGTCTGCGGAAAGATTCAGGTCGGGGGACAGGTGACCCGCGCCATCGTCCAGGTAAGCCGGGTAAACCAGCACGGTAAAGTCGGGCCGGCAACTTTGCTCGTCCACCGCGTCAATGACCGGATAGCGGCGCGCACCAAATTGCGTGCTGGCCCTCGCAGCGAGGTTTCCGCCCGCGGAAAAACCAATGACGCCAAGCCGCCGGGGATCAATGTTCCACTCCGCCGCGCGCGCCCGGGCGAGGCTCAAGGCGCGCTGGACATCCTGCAGCGCGCCTTCCCGGTTGTGGGGAACACGGTATTTCAAAACCAGCGCGCCCATGCCCAGCGAGTTCAACCAGCTCGCGATCTCGGTGCCCTCCTTGTCCATCACCACATACTTATACGCGCCGCCGGGGCAGACAATGAGCGTCGGCGAATGCGGCCGTGGTCCAGGAAAAACCGTCAACGTGGGGTGGCTCACGTTGGTGATGCGCCGGGCATCGGTTTTTTCCGGCGAGAAAAACGACTCCGGTTCCCCCGCCCCGCGACCGGGCATCCGGCCCGCCGGCCAGACCTCGACCACGGCCACCACGGATGCGAGTTGCGATTGATCATCGAGCAGGTGTCGCATCGCCGCGGCATAACGTTCACCAAGCGCCTTGGCGGCCGCGGCGGAGAAATGCAGATGGTCCCCCTTGTCGCCCAGCCCGGCTGAATCGGCGTAGCCCAAGTCGTCCAGCACCGTGGGAACGTGCTGGAGGGCGGCGCGCACGACGGGCGCATACGGATGTTCTTTCGGGCTCAGAAATTCTCCCAACTGTCCGACCACAATGGGCAGATGCGGTTGGTCCAAATCCGCCCGCAGGTCCTTGAACATCTGCGTCAGCCGCGCCTCATAGGTTTTCGCGTTTTCCTCCTGATCGCTGTCCGATTCGCCCTGATGCCAGAGCACGCCCTTGATGACACCCGATTGCGCCGCACTTCGGGCCAGCGTCAGTGCTCGCTCGTATAGATCGCCGCCTTTGACCCAACGGCGGAGGGCCGTGCCGCCCACCGCACACGGCACGAGGCCGATGGTGAGGTTCGTGTCAGCGGCGAGCATTTTGAGCGCGAACGGAATCCCCGGTCCGGCACCGGGCTGGATGCGCCCGCGTTGGGGAAAAATTGGATCGTGTGCGACCACCCACCGCCCCCGCTCATCGAGCGCAAGGACGCGAGGATTATCTAACTGCGACGCCAGCGCGCGGGTGTCCCGGCCGGCCATGTTCGACTGGCCCATCAACAGGTAGATGTGAAAGTGCTCCCGGGCCGGCGGCGTAACCACCGCACGGGCGGCATGGTTCGTCCCGGACGGCTCCGCGCACAACGAAGCGCAGCAAACAACGGCAAGCAAGCCGATGGCAAATGAACAGGTTCTCATGAATGCAGTGGTAAACGGACCGCCGGGCTTTGGCCCCGGCCGGCGCAAATGCGACGCGTGGTTTGCATCAGGCCACGACTCATTGAAGCCCGTTGCGGCCGGCGCTTTCATCCGGCGCCTCCGCCGACACCTGAACCACCGCGGGATTCAAACCAGAACGGGACGCCGTCAAAGTAATCACGCCCGGCGTCAGCGTGGAACGGATGGCGACGCGATTGATGCCGCATTCGGTGTCGAGCCAGAGGTGGTTCACAGAATTGGTTTTGCCGCTGTTGTAACCGCCGCGCCAGATCGCCGGACCAACGAGTTTAAAATCCACCCGCGCCTCGTCGGTCGGACAACGGCAGCCCTGCGCATCCACAACCTCCACGTCGAAGAACGCAACATCGGAGCCGTCCGCGCGCAGGCCCGCCGGCGAAACGTGCGGGGTGAGCTGCAGCCGCTGCGGCGCGCCGGCGGTTTCGATTTCGTCCCGCGCGACAATCTTTCCACCCGCCTTCGCCACGGCAGCAATTTGGCCGGGCGCGAATTTAACGTTCGGAAACGCGTAGATAAAGCCGGTGTTGCCCAGGTTCTTGTCACGCCCCCCGAACGTGTCGGTAAACTCGCATGCGCGGTTGGTGGTGCCGACGCTCCGGCCATTGACGAACAGTTCGACCGCGTCGCAATGGTTGGCGGCCACGTAAACCGTCTTCACAGTATTCATCGGATAATTCCAGTGGCCGATAAGGTGAATATCGGGCACGGGACTTTGCATCACACGATACACATAATACGCCTGCTTGGGGAGGCGCACGGCATCCACCTTGCCGCTGACGCGGCAGACTTCGCTGCTCTCCTGCCGACCGTCGGCGTTCGCATCCGACCAATAGATCGAGGCGTAGCCCGACCACCTGGCGTGCGCGGGGTCTGCGTTCGTGATGATGTTCCTCACGTAATCGTGATAACGCACCGCCGCGGCCAGGCAGAACGTTTCCGAGTTCCAGTGATAGGTGTCATCCGGGCCCGGTTTGAAGCCGAAATGCGGCGGTGAAAAATCATCCCAGAAACGGCGCGCCGCCTCGTCACGAAAATCCTCGGCCTCGAGCAACGGCGCACGGTCCCGCCGCTGGGCGCTGTAGGCACGGAACATGTCGGCCGGCCCGGTCAGCGCGTCGGTGCGCGGATCCTGGCCCACCATCACGCCATAGTATTCGGCCACCGGCGTCAGCACGGTGTTGGCAGCGTTGTCGCTGTTGCCGCGATAGCCCATCACGCGGCCGCCGTCCGGATCAAACTGCCGCCGCAACGCCACCATTTCCGCCATGTGCTCCGGCGTGATGACGTTGTTGCCCGCCTCCCAGAAAAGAATGCTCGGCGCGTTGCGGAAATAGATGATCGCATTGCGCATCACCTCCGTGCGTTGTTCCCACTGGCGCCCGGTCACGTCCTTCTCCTTGTCGCCGGCCGGGCACACCTCAATGATCCCGGCCCGGTCGCACGCGCGCACGTCCACGGGCTGCGGCGCAATGTGCATCCAGCGAAGGTAATTGGCGTGCGTGCTGCGAATAAGCTGCGCGTCGAAGTCGTGCATCCAGTCCGGGTAGGCTTGCCCAAGCCCGGCCCAACTGTTGGCGGAGCGCTGCGCATAACCGGTGAGCCAGACAAACTGGTCGTTCAGATAAACCCCGCCCGTGCCGGCGCCGCCCTTGAATTCCGTCTTGCGAAAGCCAGTCCGCGTTTTGCACACATCCACCGTTTTTCCAGCCACGGTCAGAATCGTATAAACGTCGTAAAGGTTCGGCGACGTGTCGCTCCAGAACTTCGCACCCGTCAGCCGGCCGCCGGCCTTGAACACATCCTTTTCGCCGTCCACCAAGTCGGACGTGCCCCCCGCGAACCGCGCGCACACGTTGCCCTGCGCATCCACCACCACCGCCGTGAGCATGATGGCCTGCGAATCGCCGGACTCGTTGGACACATGCGATTCGACGGTGACATCGCATGTCTGGTTCCGGATGTCGAAGTTCGCGGCGTGAATGTAAATGCCGGTTGTCTTGAGATTTTCGTAAAGGGGCAGCGTTTGATAGACACCGCCGGTGAGATGCAGCCACAGGTCACGGTTCAGACCGCCGTAATTTGGATTGAACGCGCGGCCCATCCACTCGAAACCGGTATCCGTCCCCTCTTCCCGGTAATCATCGCGGTTGTCCACCTTCACCGCGATGACGTTCCCGTCGCGGCCGAAGTGGACGAAGCCCGTCAGGTCGAGTCCGAACGGCGTCACGCCGTTTTCGGATTGGCCGGCGAATTTGCCGTTCACCCAGAAACGCCCGGCCTGCTTGAGTCCTTCGCATTCGAGGAACACCTTGCCCCGCTGCGCGCCGGTCGGCAGCGTGAAATGCTTCCGATACCACACGACGCCCGCGAAGGTCCGCCGGTCGCCGCCACTGTGGCTGATGAGGTGCGCGTAAGCATCCACGTCGTTGTAAGTGTGCGGCGCGGAAACGTCCTCCCACCGGGAATCATCAAAATCGACGCGCGCCGCGTTCGTCAGGTCACCTTTGAAAAATTTCCAGCCGCGGTTGAAGCTGACGACGACGCGTGGTGAGGCCGGGGGAACGAAGGGGGGCGCTGCGCTCGCCGCGACGGTGACACAAAACGAGAGGGCCAGCAACCAGCCCCGGAACGCAGCCAGACCAAACCCGGGCCGCAACGGCTCCGCGCCTCGCAAAGTCATTGGGCGTAGATTGAGCACAAGGATTGACACGACCGCAGCTGGATTTCACTCCCGGATCACTCCCGAGCAGTAGCTCCAAGCCGTGCGCGGGAAGCATAAGTCGGCGGCCGGGCCGTGACCAGCGACATCGCCGGCCGCTGGCGGCTTCGCTTCAAACGTGAAAACCCGCGATGAGATGGGGACAAGCTGTCATTAAAGCCCGCCGGGCCGGCGGCTTTGTGAGCTGGGAAAAATTGACGAGCGAGTTTGAACCGGCCCCAAGTTCACTGACGGACCAACGTGCCGCGAGCGAACGAGGAGTGCTGCCGGTGGGCAATGTGTTCCCCCTGATGGCGCAGGAACTCGAGCCCAGCCCGCGTTTCAAGACCACTGCCATCCGAAGCACTGGTTCACCGTTCGGCCGCCAGCACGCCCGCTTCCGCCGCAAATGCCGCGTAGCTGTGCGGCAGCAAACGCACTTTGAAGATTGTCTGCGCGGCGTTTGAACGTCTGCGGCGATGGTCGCCCGCCGGTTGCACGGCGCCGATGAGTTCGCCCGTGGCGAGGTTGCGCAGCCGGGTGAACTTGCCCGCCACTGCGATGGTCACCTCAACCGGCTCGGAGCGAAAAGACTGCGCGATGAAGGTGTTATTGTCGTAGGCGAACAACGCGATCTGGCTTGGGCCATCCACCCGCACCGGGAAACCGGCCATGAGGTAATTCTTCAGTTCGGTTGTCACGTCCGGCGGCAGGCGGTAGAGGTCGTTGAAGTTGTCAGGCATGGTCCAGACGTAAAGCACGCCTTTGCCGTAGCGTTCCATCAGCAGCAGTGGATACCCGCGGCCATTGGCCAGCGCGCGAATGACCGGCCAGGCGTCGTTCGTGAGGAAGCGAATGTCTGGGAAAAGAATGTCGCCGTCGGCCGGGCTCCCGAGGCTGGCCCCGTCGCCCGCGCCAAAGCCGCCCAGAAACTCGCGCGCGGAAATCTTCCGGTCCGTGTAGCGCAGTTCCACGATGTCCTCGATCCCCTTCCCTTGCAGCGCGCGCAGGAGGCCGGAGGTGATCACGACCGTCTTGCCGGCGCGCAACCGGCCTTTGATCTGTGCGACAACGTCCGGATCAAAACTCGCGGACTCCGTCAACAGCACGGTATCCGCGTTGGTCGGGAATGTCGGCTGCAGATTAATCGGAATGCCGATCATGCCAAAATAGTTATGCAGGAAATCCTCGCCCACGGCGTGCGGCGGACGATAGCTGGCAATGCCGATGGGGTCGCCGAGCTTGCCCAGCAACGCGTCCACCTGTTCCAACGAGTAACCCGCGACGCGCGCGATGGTCGGAGCCGCGGCAGACGCGGAAAGATCGTTCCCTGATTTCATCACCTCATCGAGGTTGAAACTGGTTGGCAATTTCTCCCACGCCGAGCGGTCGCCCGGAACGATGGGCTGCGTCATGGCCGACCATTCGAACAGCGTGATTTCGGGCGCCTTCGCGAACAGCGTGTCCCAAAGTTGTTCGGCATAACGATCAATGTAGCGGATGCTGTAAGTGTCCACCCAGCCACCGCCGTTGCGGCCGGGCTTGATGTTCTCAAAGTAACGAAAGATCTGGTAGCTCTCGTATTGCTGGAGATTCTGGTCCGTGATTTCCGGGTCGCGCGTCTCCGTGCCGGTGTAAATGCCGTCGAAAAGTTTCGGCTCCTTGTCGAGGTCGTAGCCGGAGCCCGCGAAATGTTCATACCAGTTCGGGAACTTGATCACCATCTTCACCTTCGGATTCACCGCGCGCGCCGGCTTGAGCAACAGGTTCTCGGCCGCGTCGTTCATCAGGTCGAGACGGAATTGCGTCCAGCTCCGGTCGCCCTTCGCGGCAAGGTCGGAATCGAACTTCGTCGTGACGAAAAAGAAATCATCCTGAATCACCTCGTCAAAATGCCCGGCCGCGCGCTCGACGGCCCGCTGGATGAAGGCGCGATCTTCCGGGTCCGTGTAGCAGAATGACCGGAACTGTCCGGCACCGCCGTCGGACAACGCCATGCCGCCCGCGACCTGAACGCCGCGCTGGGTGAAGAACGATTTCACCTGCTCGATCAATTCGTCGCTCGCCAGCGTGCGGTCACGCTGCACTTCCAGGTAAACCTTGTCCACCTTGAGTTGCGCGTGGATGCGCTCCCAATCCTCCGCCAGCTTTGCCGGATTTTGGAACCCGAGCATGACACTGACCGGGATGTAAATGGCCGTGCTGAAGTTGGTGTATTGACCGGCGCCGGCCGGCGTCGCGAAACAAACAACCGCCAGCAACAGCGTTGCACAGGCTCGGCGAAGCGACGGTGGGAAAAGTGGTTTCATGAGCAGATCAGTTTTGAGCGGGCGGACGCAGGGCCGCCGCAAGTTTAACAGCGAACGGCTGGTTTGCAGACTTCCACGCATCACCCGACTTGGTGAGCGTGACGGTCTCCAGTTGATTGTCGGCCGGCAGGCAAACCTGCCCACTGGCCGTGGTCGCCTCCTTGGCAAACACGACGAGTTCCAGCTTCGACCAGTCCATTTGCGTCGTGGACTGCGCGAGCGGCAATTGCGGGATCGCCGCGCCGTCGCGCACCATGATGACCGCGCGGACCGGGCCGGCCTCAATCTGCCGCCAGCCGCCCGTGTAGGAATTGCCGCTTTGGTAATCAATCCAGTTGCCCGGCGGCAGATACACCGCGCGGCTGCGTTCACCCTCGTGCATCAGCGGCGCGACCAGCATATCCGAGCCAAAGCAAAATTCATCATCCACCTGCCACGCGCCGGGATCGTCAGGAAATTCAAGGAACAACGCGCGCAGCATCGGGAATCCGTGTTCGGAGGATGCCTTCGCCTGCGCGTAAATGTATGGCATCAACTTGTAGCGCATTTCAACCGTGCGGCGGAATTGATCCATGAACGCCGGGCCGTATTCCCAAGGTTCCTTCGGGGCAGTCCCGTGGCAGCGTGTGTGCGAACTGAAGATGCCGAACGCGAGCCAGCGCAAATACAAATCCTCGCTCGCCCGCGCCGTGAATCCACCCACGTCATGGCTCCAGAACGTGAACCCGCTCAGGCCAAACGACAGTCCGCCGCGCAATTCTGCGGCCATGCCCTGGTCCGTGCTCTCGGCATCGCCGCCCCAATGCAACGGATACCGCTGGCTGCCGGCCCACGCGCTGCGCGCCCAGATGATGCTCTCACCGGTCGTCTTCTTCGTGATGTCCGCGACGGCTTTGTTGTAGCGCAAGGGAAACAAATTGTGTTCATAGAAACCGGAGCGGCCCGACGCAAACAAGCCATCTACGGGCGCGGCCTCGCCGAAGTCCACCTTGATCGCGCCGACACCAAGCTTGAGCAGGTTGGCCAGCTTGCCCTGATACCACGCGACGGTTTCAGGATTCGAGAAATCCAGCACCGCATCCTCGTAAGGCAGATTTCCTTTCGCGTCGCGCACGACGAGGTTCTTCTCGACGAGCTCATCGAAGAGCGTGTTCTTCGGAACGAAATACGGCAGTTGCCAGAGCGAGATGTGAAAGCCTTCGTCCTTCAGATCGCTGATCATCTTGGCCGGATCGGTGAAACGCGACTTCGAGAATTGGTAATCGCAGCGCCAGTCCTTCTCGAACCAGCCGGTGTCGAGATGCAGCACATCACAGGGAATCCTGTTCTCGCGCAGCTTGTCGGCGACCTCGCGCGTCTGTTTCTCGCTGAAATAGGTGCAACGGCTCATCCACAGCCCGAACGACCACAGCGGCGGCATCGGCGATTTGCCGGTCAGCTTCGTGTATTCATCGAGGATGTCCTTGGGCTGACCGAGGAAGACGAACAGATCCAGTTCGTCGTCGCCGATCATCAGCGAATTGATGCCGCTGAAGTAGCTGCCGAAGTCGCAGGTCACGGGCGACGAGGTGTGAATGAACATCCCGTAACCACGGCTGCTCATGAAAAACGGAATCGGCTTATACATTTCGCGCGACTGCACGCCGTTCGCGTCGTCGGTCCAAAGCACGATTTTCTGCCCGCGTTTGTCGAAGCCGGTGAAGGATTCGCCGCAACCGAAGATTTTCTCGCCGGGCGACAGCGTGAACACCGCATCCATGCTGCGCGAGTAATCCGTTGTCCGCCGCACAAACGAGAACGGCAGAATCGGCGTGTAACTCGTCTTGTTATCTTCGGCGTGATCAGTTTGCGTGAGCAGCTTGCCCGCTGCGTCGCGAATCTCGATGTGCCACGGCTTCTCGATGACCGTCACCGAACCGAATTCGCTCTTGTAACGATGGCCGTTGGGGAGCTTTTCGTATTTCCACGAGTTGTCCTTCGGCACTGGTCCGGCGAGCATGAGTTCATCGGCGGGCTTGTGAAACTGCGGCCCGCTGGTGGCGCGGATGCGAATCGTGCGCGGCGAGACGAATTCAATCGAGAACGGCAGTTCCGGATCGGCGGCGTATTCGTTGGCGGGAAACTCGTTCGGTTTCACCGGCGTGATGACGCCCAGCATGTTGTCAAACGCCTGCCGGGTTTGGTATTCCGCGCGCTGCCAGGAAATCATGCCGGACGCGGTCGCCGGGTCGAAATGAGTGACCTGATCCGCGAGGTAATAGCTGTTGGCGAAATCGCGGAAATCGCCGCTGACGTCCACAGGCTCGTTCAGCAGGCGAGGGGCAGGATTTGCGGCAAAGCCGCCAACCGTGGCGAGTAATAGCGCGACGCCGGCGCAAAGTGGCGTAACGCCCGCCCTCACCCTGCCCCTCTCCCCCAAGGAGAGGGAAAAACCTTTGTAAGCCGCAGTCCTTTCTGAAGATCGTCCGGCCAATCCCCTCGCATCTTCAGAACTGTTTTTGATTTTGTTCCTCACGATAAAATTCCTTTTCATTTCCAGGTCAGCCCGTAACCGCGTTGGAAGAGTGGCTTTGTGTCGGGATCGTCGCTGCGCAGGTGCGCGTTGCTGGCGGGCCAGAGGCGCGGCAGTTTGCCGGTGGGTTTGAAGTCGCCGAACAGGACGTCAGCTACGCCCTGCCCTTCCGTCCCCGGCAGCCATGCGGCGATGAATGCCCGGCTGTTCTCCAACGCAGGACCCAAAATCAACGGACGGCCCGAAAGCAGAAGGGTCACCACCGGCGCGCCGCCGGCCTTCGCCTTCGCAATCAACGCCACATTATCAGCGGACAGATAAAGCCCCGCACGATCGCCGTTCCCCTCCGCGTAAGGCGGTTCGCCGATGACTGCAATCACCGCATCGGCATCCTGCACATCACTCGCATCTGGCGAAAAGGTCACCTTCGTTTCCGGCGACACCCTGTTGCGAATAGCCGCAAGAATCGTCGTTCCGCCGTGCGTCACATTGCCGTGCCTGCCCTGCCAGTCCACCGTCCAGCCACCACACTGCACGCCGAGATCGTCCGCCGCCGACCCCGCCACCACGAGGTGTTTGAGGTCCTTCGCCAGCGGCAACGTGTGCTTCTCGTTCTTGAGCACCACCAGCGATTCGCGCACGCATTGGCGCGCAATCGCGCGATGTTCTGGCGAACCGATGCTCGCCCTGAGCGCCGGGTCCACTGCGGTGCTGTCGAACAATCCCATCTCGTATTTGATCCGCAGAATGCGCAGCACGGCGTCGTCAATCCGCGATAGCGGCACCTTCCCTTCCGCCACCAGCTCCTTGAGGTCCGTGATGAACTCGACGTAGCTGTTCTTTTTGCCCGGCCCGTTCGGAATCATGATCATGTCGAGCCCGGCATTGATCGAGCGTTCGATGCAATGCTTGTAGTTGTTGGTCTCGATCTGATCAATCGCCGCCCAGTCGGACACGAGGAAACCGCGAAAGCCCAGCTCTCCTTTGAGCACATCGGTCAGAAGATGTTTCTGCCCGTGCAGTTTCTCGCCGTTCCAACTGTTGTAGGAAACCATGATTGAGCCCACGCCCGCTGCGATGGCCGCGCGATACGGCGGCAAATGGACTCGGCGCAGCATCGCTTCGTCGCAGATGGTGTTGCCCTGATCATCGCCATTCACGGTTCCGCCGTCGCCGAGGAAATGTTTCGCGCACGCGAGCACAGACGATGGATCGGCGGACAGCACTTTACCCTGAAAGCCGATCGTTGCCGCCACCCCGAGTTCGGAAACCAAATTTGGCTCGTCGCCGTAGCCTTCGTAGGTGCGGCCCCAGCGCGGATCTTGCGGGACGGTGACGCACGGCGCGAAGGCCCAGCGCATCCCGGTGCCGGCGCATTCCTCCGCGGTCACATGCTCGGCCTGCTCGACCAGCTTGGGATCATGTGTCGCGCCGAGCCCGATGTGATGCGGGAAAACCGTCGCGCCATCCACGTTGTTGTGGCCGTGAACGGCGTCAATGCCGTAAAGGATCGGAATCTTGAGCCGCGTTTGCAGCGCCTGCGCCTGGAACTCATTGACGAATTTCAGCCAGTCCTGCGCCGTGTTGCCGCTGGCTGGATCAGACGAACCGCCGCTGAGAACCGAGCCGAGAAAATATTTTTTCACATCGGCCCGGTCCTTCAGCGCCGACGAATCCACCTGCACCATCTGGCCGATTTTTTCCTCGAGCGTCATCCGCGACAGCAGCGCGGCGGCGGCGGCTTCGTGTTCGGAAAACTGCGGCGCTCCGTGAGCGTTAATGGCGGAAATCAATACGACGACGGCGGCGGAGAGGAGCAAGGTTTGATTCATGGTTGGCGCAAGACGCGCAAATTTATTTTGGCGAGCATAGCGGCGCCCCTTCAGCCGGTCATGTCGTCAAAAGAAACGATGTCGGGGACCGGACCGCGGGAGTGATCGGCTTCAGACGAGCGGAAGGTGCGGATGGGATTACCAAGCGAAAGCGAACCGCAAGCATGCCCGCAGGCATCGGCCACGAGGTTGCCCGTGGTGCGCCGCGCGGCGGAAAGGCCGCGGAACTGGTGACGTGTCAGGGATGCCTTGGCGGGCGTCATTGGTCGTGCAGCGGGGCGGATTTTCGGCGGTGGGCGTGTCGTCAAAAGTAGTGATGGCGGCCCGCTGCGGGCCGGTTTCAACGGCTTGCGGCCGCATCATTAGTTTTAGCGAGATGACGGACGGCGGCGTTTCTCCTAATCGTTGACCACGCATCCACCTCTGGCATCGCCCGGCAAAGAAACGGGGCAATGCCTGCGGTGGAGCCAGTCAGTCCACACAATCAAACCAATAGATGACCGCACCTGACCGCAGACGGTGTCCGCACAACCAAACGATCCCAGCATTATGAAAACCTCCAGCAACCTCATGGCCACCGTGTCGGTGTTTGCCGCCGGGCTCGCGCTCCTCGGCAGCCCGCGCGCCAACGCCCTCCCCGTCGGACCTGATCCCACTCAGGCCATCGGAATCAATTTTGTTAACACCAACCTCAGCAGCATCCACGGCGTCGGCATTGACGACCGTCCCAACGCACTGCTGCCGTCGGAAGTGGCGGGCGCCTACCCGCAGGCCAACTGGAACAACGCCGGATCCTTCGGTGGGGGCAGCTTCGTAGTCACGAATAACTTGGGCAGTCCCGTGACGCTCACACTGAACTGGGACAGCGCTTTCTCGGATGCAACGGGCGCGGGCGCGGGTTTGGGCACGCCGGACGGCAAGCTGATGGATGGATTTCTCTCCACTTGGGGGCCGGGCACAAACACCGCCCTTGCCAATTCAGTTTACGGCTGCACGGTCAACAACAAACCGCTTGTTTACATCAAGGGGCTCCAGTCCTGGTATGGCGGCATCAGCGGCGCGGAAGGCTACGCGGTGGTGCTCTACACCAAGGGCTATAGTTACTGGCAATTGAACGAGGGCTGGGTTCAGTCCGTCAGCGGAGATCCGTTGTCCAGCACCATGGTCGAGGGCGGCAGCCTCACTCCGCATTTGTTCCGGCGGGACAACGACGCGTTTGTTGGGACCTTTGCGCCCATCACGTCCACCGATCCCAACAATCCCACCTACAACGCAAACTACATGTTCTTCAGCGGCCTCACGAATGACGCCGTGCTGCTCCGCATTCAAAGCCCGCAGCCGAATTACACTTCCAGCTTGAACGGCTTTCAACTCATCCCGGTTTACCCGGCGCCCCCAACGGCCGCCACGCCGACGTTCGCTCCCAGCGACACCATTTACGCCGGCGAAACCACGACGCTCAGCGAGGTCGCGACGGGCGACCCCTTCCACCCGCAACTTTGGTATCAGTGGCAGACGGACAACGGCAGCGGCGGCGAGCCCAACAGCGATCTCCTCAATGAAACCAACACGACTTTGAACATCGCCCCTCCGCCCACGAACACCATCCCCATCACCATCAACTATCGGGTCATCGTCACCAACATCCACGGCGCTTCGACCAGTTCCGTCGTCACCCTCAACATCAACCCGGCTGTCAAGCCCTACATCACGCAGGACACGACTCCCGGCATGGGCAATGGAGTCTCCGCGGCGTATGCCTACGCCGGCGGCAGCATCAGCTTCAAAGCCGCCTTCGGCGGACCGCAACCCATCACCTACAACTGGCAGACCAACGATGTAAATCTGGCGGGCGAAACGAACACCACCCTGACCGTGACCAATCTACAACTGTCGTCGGCCGCGAACTACCAGCTGGAGGCCGTGAATTTCATGGGCAGCACCACGAGCACGCCCACCCCGCTCGCCATCCTGGCGGCGCCCCCCGTGCCGACCGCGGACACGGCGTATCCGTATGACGTGTTCACCAACGGGCCGGTGGCCTACTGGCGTTTGAACGAGACCTTGGACAACGTCGGCAGTTCCCTTCAGACCTACGACTACAGCGGTCACAATTTGAACGGCACCTGGGGCACGGGCGGCAGTGACTATCAATCGGCGCCCCTGGCGCCGGACTTCCCCGGTTTCGAGGCCGCCAACGTGGGCGCGTATTTCGTCAAAAACGTGAGCAACTCGTTCGTCACCGTGCCGCCGCTGAACCTGAACACGAACACGGTGACCATCACCGCGTGGATCAACCCGGCCATCGCCCAAGGCGCAGGCACCGGCTTGCTCATGTGGAACAACGGCGGGAACAAGGCCGGCCTTAACTTTGGCAGCAATACGGATACGAACACCACGATGGCAGAACTCGGTTACCTGTGGAATTCCAGCAGCGAGAGTTCCGGCTTCCACTCCGGACTCTATCCCCCCGCCGGCCAATGGTCGTTCGTCGCGCTGACGATCAGGCCAACGAACAGCACGCTCTATCTCTACTACGTTGACGCGGGCATGGGCACCACCAACCTGCTCCGGGCAACACAGACTGTCAGCAATGCGCCGGCCGCCTTCAGTGGCGGGACCACCTGGCTTGGCAGCGACACTTCCATCGACCGCAATTTCTACGGCAGCATGGATGAAGTCGCCGTCTTCAACAAGGCGTTTAGCGAAGCGCAAATCCAGGACCTGTTCCTCAAGGCCATCGGCGTGTCCGCCATTGCGCCGAGCATCACCAAGCAGCCGGTCAGCGTCATCGGCCCGATGTTTCCGTGGCAGGAAGCTCAGATCACGGGCGAGGCCGGCGGCGCGCCCTCGCCCAGCGTCAAATGGCAGTGGAGCCAGCCGGGCGTTGGCGTTTTCACCGACCTCGTCAATGGTGACGGCGTGGCGGGAGCGAACGCCTCGACGCTCTTGCTGTCCGGCAACGGACTCGCGAGTTCCAAGGATTACCGCATGGTGGCTTTCAACCCTTCGGGATCCGCCACCAGCATGGTTTCCTCCATCATGCTGACCCCGGTGCCGACCAACGGCCTCTGGACCGCGCGTTATCAGTTTACAAACAGCAGTGGCTACCTGTGGTATGATGCCTACGGATCAGGCAGCTATTCCGGGCGGGGAATTCTTGGCAAGGGCAACTTCTGGAATCCGATTCCTGGCCACGGGCAGTGGAACGGAGGAAACTTCACCTCCGCTTCCGATTACGCGGATGATGGATCCACGCATTCCGGCGTCTCCTGCTACATCAACAACGCCGGCTTCTCCATTGCCGCGGCTCCCCAGGTCTATTCCGCCACGGATCGCCGGGGATTGTTGACTCAATTCGCCTACTATCTCCCGGGCGCCGGAGTCACGGTTTCAAATGCCATCGTCCTGCATGTTCCCAATGGCACTTACAACCTCGCCCTGCATGGCGACAATGCGACTTGGTCGGATCGCGGAACCCTGTTCACCGTCCATGGGGCGAATGGAGACCAAAGCGACATGACCACCAATACGACGCAGTTCAGCTACTTCGTAAATGGCGACAGCTCGGTGGTAGTCACAAATGTGCAGGTTACCAATGGGGTGTTGAACGTGGATGCCGCGCCCACGCCATCGGTGCCCAATCACGCCACCAACAGTGAATTCGCCATCAACGCCGTGGAGGTTCAACTCGTCAGCTACTCGGCCCCCACGGCCGGATTCCGCGGTTCGCCGACGAATGCATTTGTCGGCCAGAGCGTGACCTTCACAGACACGTCAAGCCCGGTCACCAACGTGTTCTGGAACTTCGGTGACGGCAACACGCTCAACGCGCCCAACGGCAACGTGACGCACGCGTATGCCGCACCCGGCTCCTACACCGTCAGCCAGACCGTCTCGGGTCCGGGAGGCTCGGCCTCCGTGACCAACACGGCCTACGTCTCGGTCGTGCCCAAACCGACGATTGGCGGCGCGGCCATGACAGCCGGCGGACTGGTTCTCAGCGGGACGACTGGAATCGAGGGCACACCATACCGGATTTTGTCCTCCACCAACGTCGCGTTGCCGCTGGCAAACTGGACCCCCGTGTGGACGAACGTGTTCGGGGCGGGCGGCACTTACAGCTATACCAATTCGCCCACGACGAACGGCGCCGCCTTCTTCATTCTCGTTTCGCCATGAGGTGACCGCGGGTGGGCGATGCCGGAAACGGCATTGGCCTGAACCGCATGCGAGCGGGGCCGGCGTCAAGCCGGCCCCGCTCTCCGAAAAAAAGTCGAGGTCATTGAGAAATGAAAAAGCACAATTCCCACAAAGAAGCGTTCACTCTGATTGAACTGCTCGTCGTCATTGCCATCATTGCGATCCTGGCCGCCATGCTCCTGCCGGCGCTGAGCCGGGCCAAGGTCAAGGCCGAGGGCATCCGCTGCGTGAACAACTCCCGCCAGTTCTTGCTCGCCTGGATGATGTATTCGAGCGACAACGATGAGAAACTCGTGCTCAACGGCGGCGGCCGGACCAACGTGGCCTGGGCGGCCGGCAACATGCAGAACCCCGCTGAAGCCAACGATCCCGCGCTCATCCGCGACGCCCTGCTCTTCCCCTACACCAAAAGCATCGAGCTCTACAAATGCTCCGGCAACAAACGGAAAAACATGCTCCGCGGCGTTTCCATGAATACGGTCATGGGCTCGTGCGACGCCTACGGCCGCTATGTCAAACCGAGCTGGTCCGGCGCCGACTGGCACTATTATGGCAAGATTACGAGCATCCAGCGCGCGGCGTTCGATTTCGTGATCATCGATGAGGATGACAACAGCATCAACGACGCCTTCATGCGGGTGGATTACGCCCCAACGCCCCAAGGATTCCGCCTCAACGACATTCCCGCGGTTTACCATGGCGGCGCCAGCGGGGTTGGCTTTGCCGACGGCCATTCCGAACTGCACAAATGGAGATCCCTCAAAGTGCCCGTCCTTGGCTGGTCAGATCCGAACGGCGGCGCACCCGGCTGGGGCTTGAAGAACACCGAGGATGCGCAATGGCTGTTGGAACACACGGGAGAGAAGTGAACGAGGGCTGATGGAGCAACCGGTTACAGGGGTTGCACGGCGCACCGGCTGCACTCGTCCCTCATGAAACCCACGTAACCAATGCGGCCAGTTACTTTTTCCCGCCGCCCACGTTTCCCACGCCCGGAAACTGCGCAAACTTCGCCACCGCCTGCGCCCGCGAACGGACGTGCAACTTCTCGTAGATGTGGCGGGTGTGCGTGTTGACCGTCGGCACGCTCAGGCGCAGCGCGTCGGCGATTTCCTTGTAGAGATAACCGCGCGCCAGCAGTTCCAAAACTTCCCGCTCGCGCGGTGAAAGATCATCCGTCTCAGACTTCTGCGTGCCCATCTGCTGGAACGCCACAACGACCTTGCGCGCGATGTTGCTCGTCATGGGCGAGCCGCCGGCATGAACATCGCGCAACGCGGAGAACAAGTCCTCGCGCAAGGTGTTCTTCAGGAGATAACCGCTCGCGCCCGCCATCAACGCACTGAAAATGTGGTCCGAATCCTCATAGACCGTCAGCATCACGAACTGCGTCGCGGGCAGTTGCAACTTGAGCCGGCGCACCCCCTCGATGCCGCTCAGACCGGGGAGATTGATGTCCATCAACGCAACCGCGGGTTTTTCCTCCGGCAGTTTGGCCAATGCCTCCTCCACGCTCGCGTGCGCGCCGACGCATTCAAAGCCCGGTTCTGAATCGATCCACTCCAGCATGATTTCGCGCGCCGGCGTGTCGTCTTCAACGATGGACACCCTGATGTTCACTTCGTCCTTTCTTTTAACTCGGCTCATTGTATCGCGATAGTCGTTAGTTCTCATGATGGCGGCGACTGCAGACGCACCGTGAACCGCACCTTGGTTCCCCGGCCCGGCGCGCTTTCGACTTCACAGTCACCGCCGACCTCGGTCATCCGCCGGCGCATGTTCGCAATGCCGTTGCCCGCGGCATAACGGCCCGGCTCCGCGCCGGACGCTGCGTGGAGGGCGGACGGATTGAACCCCTGCCCATCATCTTCAATCTCCCACGTGAACTGGTCGCTTCCAAGGCTCAACGCGATGTGCACCTCCGTCGCCGCCGCGTGTTTGAGGATGTTGTTCAGGGCTTCCTTGACGGCCAGAAACAGGTTGTGCCGCACCTCGGAGGTGAGCGCCCAGGCGGGCGGGCGCATCGGCACATCGAGCCGGCACCGCACCTGCGCCCCACGCAAATAATCCTGCGCAAACTTGCCGAGGTAATTCGCCAGGCTCTCCAGCGTGTCGTGCCGCGGGTTCACCGCCCACACGATTTCGTCCATGGCCCGGGTCAATTCGCGCGCAATGCCGAGAATCTGTCCCAGGCTCGCCACCGCCCGGGCCGGGTCCGGCCGGCTGGGTGACAACTGGCTCAACATGGTGATGCGTGTGAGACTCGCGCCGAGATCATCGTGAATGTCCCGCGCGATGCGGGCCCGCTCGCGTTCGAGCGCGCGCTGGCGTTCGAGCCGTTCAAGCTTGCGCCGCATCCGGCGACGGGTATCAAACCAGACTGCGCCGCTGGCCGCCAGCACCACCGTCAGGCCCGCCAGTGAGCGAAACCACAGCGTCTGCCAGAAATGCGGCAGCACCGTGAACGCGAGCTGCGTCCCCGGTTCGTTCCAAACCCCGTCGTTGTTGCAGGCCGTCACGTGAAAGACGTAGTCGCCGGGCGGAACAAAATTGTAGTTCACCGACCGCCGCACGCCAACTTCGGCCCCTTTTTCCTCCAGCCCCTCGAGCCAGCAACGGAAGCGCACGCGCTCAGGGGAAACAAAGCTCAAGGCGGTGTATTGAAAGTCAAACCGCTGGTGCCCGGGCGGAACCAGCAGGCGCCCGGCGCCACCCTTCGTGGCCACGCGGCCGTCCACGCGGAATTCCTCGATGACCACCGGCGGCTCCAGCCGGTTGGTTCTGACGCTGGCGGGATCGAGGACCACGAGCCCTTTGCTGGTTGGAAACCACAGCCGTCCATCCGCAGTGCGGCAGCCCGCCGGCTGCAAACCGCCCGAGCATTCCAGCGTTGGCAGGCCATCCCCCTTCCCATAGGCCAGGCAGTGCAGCTCCGAAATTTCCCCGTCCGCACAGGCGTTTAGCTCGATCTTCCCGACGCGGAAAATGCCGCCATAGGAACTCATCCAGAAGTTGCCGTCGCGGTCGTCCTCAATGTGGCAGATCACATTGTTTGGCAAGCCCTGCTCGACGCCCACGGTCGCGAACCGGCCATCCTTCAGCCGATTCAATCCGCCGCCGGAGGTTCCGATCCAGAGCGTGCCGTCCGGATCGAGGTGCAGACATTGCACAAAATCGCTCGCGAGGCCGTCCGCCTTTTTAAACTGCCGCAGTTGCCCATCCCGCAGCCGCCCCAGACCGCCGCCATACATGCCGAACCAAACCGTGCCATCCGCAGCTTCCTGCACGGAATGAACGTCGGAGAGTTCGTGACCCGGCCCGCGGCCAAACCATTCGAGGCGGTCGGATTGGCAACGCGCCAGCCCGGCGCCCGAGCCGATCCACAATCCGCCCCCCGCGGCTGGCAACAGCGCCGGAATGGGCGTGCTGATTTCGCGGAACGGTTCCACCCGTTGAAAGGCATCGCCCCGCTTCACGTATAATCCGCCGCCCCAGGTGCCCGCCCAGATGGCGCCGTCCGCGTCTTCAACGACGGACCACACGAACGGGTTGTTTGGGCCCGCGCTGTCATAACCAAAACGCGTCCACGCCCCCGAGTTCAGGTGATAAACCCCCGCGCCTTCGGTTCCGACCCATACGCTGCCATCGCGCGCGGCGGTCACGGACAGAACGGCCCGGCCCTGCCACCCGTCGGGCGGCGAAAGGGAAACGGCGTTTCCCGGCCGCAACATGTTCAGCCCCGTCCCGGTTCCCGCCCAGAGATTCCCCTCGCGATCCTCGCAGAGGCAGCGGACCCAATCGTGTGAGAGCCCGTTGGTCCGGCTGAAGTGCAGCGCCCCATCATTCGGGGAAATCAGAAACAAACCGTCGGTGGCCGTCCCCGCGGCGAGCAGGCCGTCCTTTGATTCCAAAAAGGAGACCAGCGGGTTGAAGCCCCAGGGCGCCGCGCCCAAATCCCGGGTCCAGTGCTGCCCATCCCATTTCCGGATGCGCCCCTCGCTGACCACCCACAGGCCGCCGTCGCGACTGGCGCAAATGCCCTGCACATAGCTGTTCGTGGTTTCGTCGGGAAAATCCAGCGGCTGGATCAGGCCCGAGGCCAGGACCGAAACCTTGCCGTTGCGCGCCAGCCACAGTTTGCCCCGCCGGTCACTCGCCATTTCCACCACGGCCGTGGCGCCACCCGACGGCGGCGTCAGCACCTTGCCGCCCCGCAACCGCGCCACCAGTCCCGCCGCGTTCACCAGCCAGACATCGCCCGCATCGTCCGCATTCAGCCCGATGATTTTGCCGCGCCCCCAATCCGCCGTCACCGGCACCGGCTCGAACCGGCCCGCGCGGAACCGCGTCACGTCGCCGGTCTCGTGCCCGATCCACAACGTGCCGTTCGCCTCCGCGAACAGGCTCGTGATGCGGTTGTTCTTCAGCGCCGGCGTGTTGTTGTCGTTGAACACCACAAAACGCACGCCATCGAACCGCACCAGCCCCGTGTAGGTGCCGATCCACAGATACCCGTCGCGCGTCTGGACCACGGCCGTGACGGCGTTTTGTGGCAGACCATCCTCGGCATACCATGAGCGGACAATGAAGTTTGGCGGCGTCGCCAACAGGTTGATGACGGGAAGGAGAAAGCCGAAAACGGCTCCAACCCGTCGCCACAGCGGAGCCGGGCCGCGGAACGGATTCAGGCTGGAACGACAGGGAACCACAGCCACAGTCTGCCCACCGGGTTTGACGGACGCAAGACTGCCGGAATCGGCGTCCCGTTCCAGTTGCGCGCGACTTCGTCCGCGTGGAAATTGCCTCTCTCGCCGTGCCAGTCAGTGACGCGCGGATACGGTCCGCCAACCAAAAACCCGGCCGTCTTGACGGCGACCAACACAAGCGTCGCAAGATTTGCGGGCCGGCTTCATTAATGTCGGCCGCCCACGCTCCGCGCATCGTGAATTCACACGATATGACAGTGAACAGCCAATCCGGTATGCTGCTCCTTCATCGCAACAATGCGTCCGGCTGCTGCAACACGACAACCAACCATTCCCGCGCGCCAACCCCACCATTCGTCTGACAATCGACTCGCCCGGTCGTCACCAACCAGGCGGTCTGCGACGCATCCGAAATCTGCGCGCCCGCAACAAATGCCGCCCGGCTTTTATCGTGCAGTTTGGAACAATCCGTAAATGCAAAATTGAAAATGAAATCAAATCTGTGCCGGTTCGTCCTCACGCTTGCGGTCTGGCTCACCGCCGTTGAATCGTCGCCAGCCGGCAACAACGCCCCCGTGCGGCTCATCACCGCCGATTTGCAACGAACCAATGGTCCGCTCAACACCATGTTCAAACGTTGTGTCGGCGCCGGCCGCGCGAATGAAGGCCTGCGCGCCGACTGGCAGCGCCAACTGACAATCGCGCACCGCGAGTGCGGCTTCGAATACATCCGCATGCACGGATTGTTCACCGATGACATGGGGGTTTACCGGGATTACAACGGCAAGCCGGAATACAACTGGCAATACATTGACGAGTTGTTCGACTTTCTGCACGGCATCGGCATGAAGCCGTTCGTGGAACTGGGCTTCATGCCGCAGGGACTGGCCAGCGGTTCCAAGACGATTTTCTGGTGGAAGGGCAATGTGACCCCGCCCAAAGACATGAAGAAGTGGGAGGACTTCATCCGCGCCTTCACGCTGCATGTGCAGGAACGTTACGGCCACGACGAGGTAAAGACGTGGTATTTCGAGGTCTGGAACGAGCCGAACCTCGATGGCTTCTGGGCGGGCACGCAACAGCAATATTTCGGTCTCTACGCCACGACGGCCCGCGCCATCAAAAGCGTTTCTCCCGACTACAAGGTCGGCGGCCCGGCCACGGCGGGCTGCGGCTGGATCAAGGAGTTTCTGAAATTCTGCGAGACCAACCAGTCGCCGGTGGATTTCGTCTCCACGCACACCTACGGCGTGGAAAGCGGTTATCTCGATGAGACTGCCACGCACGGCACGGCCTTGTCCAAAAATCCAAACTCCATCGTCGGCGAGGTCAAGTGGGTGCGTCAGCTGATCAACGATTCCGCCTTTCCAAATCTGGAACTGCACTTCACCGAATGGAGCAGTTCCTACACGCCCGCCGATCCGTTCCACGACAGCTACCACAGCGCGGCCTACATCATTGACAAGCTCAGGAACTGCGGCGATGCGCCCAATTCCATGTCCTACTGGACCTTCACGGACATCTTTGAAGAGCCCGGCCCGCGTTGGGAAGCGTTCCACGGCGGTTTCGGGTTGATGAATTATCAGGACATCAAGAAATCGGCGTATTACACGTATCAATTCCTGAACCGCCTCGGCCCGACAGAACTCAAGAGCAACGACCGTTCCTCCTGGATTTGCACTGACAAAGACGGCGGCGTGCAGGCGTTGGTCTGGGATTTCACCAACACTTTCCCGGGCACGAACATGATCAATCAGGTCTTTTACAAACGCGATCTGCCCGCGCAGCCGAAAGGCAAAGTCGCACTCAACCTGTCGCATCTGCGCAAAGGCAAATACACGATGGAAGTTTACAAGGTCGGCTATCGCGTCAACGATGCCTATGCCACCTACCGCGACCTCGGCGCGCCCAATCAACTCACCAGGGCGCAAGTCGCCGAAATCAAGGCAAGGAACAGTGGCGCCCCATTGGAAACCCGCACCGTGAAGATTGGCCGCGATGGAAAGTTCACCGACCAATTTGACATCCGCGAAAACGACGTCGTGTTTATCACGCTTAAGCCGCAGCGGTGAAGTGGTGTCGAGCTTACGAGAATGCAAACGGGCTTCCAACAGCCCGGGCTCCGGGCGTTTCACCCCGGCAAGGACAAGCTCACCTCAACATGCAAACAACCCGCTCGCGAATCAGACCGCCAAGCTTTTGATAGCCATCGTGATTCGGATGCACGCCATCGGCGAACAGCGCGGCGTTCACGCTTCCGTCCGGATTCCGAAACGAGGGGCCGAAATCCCGGTAACAAATCCAGGAGACTTTACCCAGCTTGGTCTGGAGAATTTGATTCACCCGGTCCGTCATCACGGGACGCGGCGGAACTTCATCACGCCGTGGCAAGATGCCCAACAGAAGAATTTTCGCGCGCGGCTGCGCTTCATGCGCGCCCTCACATATGGCTTCGATACCGGCAGCAATATCCTCGGCGCTGTTGAGGCCGGTGTTGTTCGTGCCGATTTTGATGATGATTAACTTGGGCGAGATGCCATTCAGTTCGCCGTGCTCAATCCGCCAGAGAACATTCTCGGTGCGATCCCATCCAAACCCGAGATTTTCCACGGACCAGTTGGCGAAGGTGCGATTCCAAACGTCGGGAGCCCACGCCTTGGGCGCCGCCGGTTCGCCGCCCCAATAGTGGATGATCGAATCGCCAATGATCACAATCTCGGGTTTGTGCGTGCGATTGAATTCAAGCACGGCGGCATGACGGCTGGGCCATTCATAAATGGCATGATCCCGGTTCTGCGTCAGCGGCGTGGTGGTGACCAGTCCTTCACGAATTTTGAGATCGGAAGCGCAGCCCGTCAAAGCCAGCACGGCGACCGCAACGGATGTGTTGAAAATGTTCATTTGAATTTCAGATGCTCTCGATTATTGCCGTAGCGAAATGGCGTCCGCCGTGGGAAAATCCGCCGGCGCAATGTTTTCCACCGGTCGCTTGGCCAGCCATTTCAAGGCGCGCACCATGATCGTCTGAAAGGCCGCGCACCTCATGCCCTTCGGATCTTTCTGATCGGCCCAGACGTGCCCGTAGGTGGAGACGAACACCCGGCCCGCGCCGTATTGCACCGTCCACTCAATGGGAAACTGCAAGTGCGTCTTCGCGTCAGCTGCATACGCGAGCACGGTCAGATTCGTCGCCGGACCGCGCGCGTAGCAATACACCTCAATATCCGCGGCTTTCCACGCGCGAGGCAAACCCGCATGAATGGGATGCTCCCCAAGCTGATGCACGACGACATCCGACCGGTTGCCGTGCCCGGTGTCGCTGCCTTCGCCCGGTGGTATGATGTGCAGCGATTCATCCGGCCGCACGATGATGGCCGAGCCGAAACCCTTCTTGCGCCAGCCCAGCCCGATCATCCGGTTATATTCTGGCCATTCGGCAAAGGAGTTGTTCGCCTCGTGATAAACGTAAAAGCCGCCACCGCCATGAACGCAATTTTCAAAAGCCCGCTGAACTTCCTTCGGCCACTGTGGCTTCCCGCCCAGGTTGTTGTAGCCGGACAACACGACGTCATACTTGGAAAAGTCCGGCCGCCACGTCGCCCACGCCGGATCATCCGGAGCGGAAGGCGTGATTGAAACAGTCACCGCGAACGATCCATCGTGCGCCAGAATCTCCCGCACCAACGCGAGCCGATGCTGCCAATCGTGATTGCTCGCGCCCTCGATGATGAGCAGCTTGATTTTGGCGGGCCGCTTGGCAGCCATCGTCGTGAAGAAAACCAACAGCGAACCTGCCAGCACCCACAGCCAAAAGCCGGCACGCATCGGATGGAGCGGAAACAGTTTCATGATCTCATTCTAAACATGCGCCTCGTTTGAGGCCGTTAATCGGCACTTCCAGCAGCCGGAAGCACTGAAATTTCCGCCGCGCAGGTCCAGCCGCTGTTCCAGATGGCGCGCAGGCTGGTGAAGCGGAAATAACGGGCGCTGACTGGCGCAAAGCTTACTTCCTGAAGCGACGGGTTGTTCTGAATGTTAGCGAACGAACCGTCGGCGATGGCCGTCGTCCAAATCGCGCCGTCAACGCTCGTTTCAAAACGATATTTTTCCACCACGCCATTGAGCACCCCATCCTGACGCGGCAAATACGTGAAGCCGGCGATGCGATTTGTTTTGCCCATGTCCACGGTGATCGTGTGCGGCTGATGCTGGTCGGCGTTCCAGCGGGTGTGCCAGAACGTGGAAGAGTCGCCGTCAATGGCGTGGGCGGCGGAGTTGTCCGCCCCGACGGTCTCCTCGCTGTCCACGCTCACCACTTTCCAGCCAATCGACATCAAGCCGGCGAAGACGCGTGAACCAGCGATGCCGAGTTTGCCGTCGGACAGCAAACTCGCGACGCGCACCGTTACGCGGCGGTCTTGAGGCAGCGCGATGGGCGCGGCGTAAACCGTCGAGTGAATCGTCGGCACGCTGCCGTCCACAGTGTAAACCATTTTGTGACCCGCCAGATTACTGAGGCTCACCTCGCCATTGGCGCTGCGGTCGGAAATCGTCGGCGGCAGCGTGTTGACAGATTGCTTGAAGAAGCCGATTTCGGCGAGCGTCGGTTCGAGGCGCGCGCCGGTGATGCGGACGCGCACTTGATCAGTCGTAACCGGCGTTTTCAAGCGGATGAGCCGCCGATGGCCGACGGTGGTGAGTTGATCGGACGAAACGTGTTCGGGCGCAGTCCAGCCGGAACCGTCGCGGGTTTCGATGATAAACGATTCAATCCGCTGCCCGCGATCGTCCACCGCTTCCTGCAATGAGACGACGTCGAACGTCACCGGCTTCGGCAACGTGAGCGTCACCGTGCCGTTGGTGTTGCCCGGCGCGGCTTCCCACCAGGTGTCGAGATTGCCATCCAAAACGAGCGACGGCCGGTTCGCGGCGTTGAAACTTTCCGCCGTGACCTTGCCGTCCTTCGCCAGATCGGTGGCTAAGGTTTCATTAATGATCTGCGCCGCTTTGCTTAACGCATCCAGTTGATTATCTGGCACGAGTCCGCGTTTATCGGGCGACAGGTTCAGGAGGAGATTTCCATTGCGCCCGACGGAGGTGTAGAAGATGTCCACCAGTTGCGTCACCGTGCGCGGCTGTTTGTTGCGCGCCCAGAACCACGCGTTGTTCTGAAGCATGGTGGCGTTCACTTCCGCCGGATACCACCAGAGATGCGAACCGGGCTTGAGCTTCGCGCGACCGCCGAGATCGCCGCCGGTCCAATCCGGCCAGGTGAAGTTCTCGGGCGCAGCCGGCAACGGAATCACGCTCCATTCCGTGGCGCGCCCAACCCCGCTTTCATTGCCCACCCAGCGCACGTCCGGTCCTTTGCCCATGATCACGGCGTTCGGTTGCAGATGCCGGATCAAGTCATACCACGCGTTGTAATCGTAAGTCTCGTGAACGCTCGGGTCGGGATTTGCGCCGTCGAACCACACCTCGCCGATCGGCCCGTATTCCGTCAGCAACTCATAAAGCTGATTCAGGAAGTAACGATTGTAGTCGTCCACGACGTAAGTGTAATTCGTGAAGCCCGGCGTCGGCGCGCGGCCCTTCGATGGATTGCTCTTGAAGCTCGCCGGATCGGTGGGGATGACCGAGGGCACGTTGCTGCTGCCGTTGCCGTAGTAGCCGGCCGGATTTTTCGGATTTGTCCGAAGCTGATACAGGTCGGCCGGCGAAAGGTAAACCGCCAGCTTCACACCGCGTGTGCGCGCGGCATCCGCCACTTCGCGCACTTCGTCGCCCTTGCCGTCGCGCCACGGACTCGCCGCCACCGAATGATCCGTGTATCGCGACGGCCAATAGCAAAAGCCATCGTGATGTTTGCAAACGAGCACGATCATCTTGCCGCCAAAATTCGTCACGGCATCCAGCCACTGGTTCGCGTCCAGCGCGGTCGGATTAAAAATGGACGCGTCTTCGCGGCCCGTGCCCCATTCGACTTCGTTGAACGTGTTCACGCCGAAATGGAGAAAGAACGTCCGCTCCAGCCGCATCCATTCCGTTTGATTCGGACGCGGCAGAACATGCGCCGCCTTGTCAGCGATGACGTCGGGCGAATCGCCTTCAGCGATCACCTGCATCGTCGAATACGGGATTGGCTCCGCTACGACGCCGAGGCTCATGAGCGAGCAGCCCAGTGCCAAAAAGCTCCGCCTCATTCTCTTGGGCATCATAAATTCACTGGCCCTTGCTGAGAATTCCGACGAACCCGCCGCCGGGAGCGAGTGAAAGCGTCAACACACCTTTGGAATCCACCCTGGAGGTGGATTCCACCACCGCCTGATAATCAGAAAACTTTGGATCGTCCGCAAAACTGCGCAGCGTCCATTTTTTTCCGAGCAAAAACTTCAACGGCACGTTCAGCGAGGCGGCGGCATCGCCGTTCATCGCGGCGAGATACCAGCATTCACCCGAACGACGGGCAATGACGGTGAATTTGCCCACCTCGGCCTTCAGCACCACGGTTTCATCCCAAACCGTTGGCATTCCGCGCAGAAATTCAATCCCCGGCTGGTCGCGATAGTTTTTCGGGCTGTCACACAACACCAGCAGCGGGCTCGGATAAATCACCGTCATTGCAAGCTGCCGTGCGCGCGTGCCCATGACCTGCGTCGGCGAGGTGATTTTGAAATCCTTCGGCGCGCGATTGAGAAAACCGCCCGGCGTGAAATCCATCGGCCCGAGCAACGCGCGGGTGAACGCCAGATTGATGGTGTGCTGCGGCGTGACGACGCCCCTGCCAAACTTGTTGTATTCGTTGCCGAGCACGCCCTCCTGCGTGATGAAGTTCGGATAGGTGCGCGCCAGTCCCGTGGGTTTGTATGTGCCGTGGAAGTCTATCAACAAATGATACTTCGCGGCGGTCGCGAGAACTTTCTCGCACCATTGGACGGTCTCCTGCGACTGGCTGTTGAGGAAATCAATTTTAACTCCGGCGAATCCTTGTTCCGCAAGATACTTCAGCGCCGCTTCCACCCCAAACGTCTCGATGTCGAGCGAGTGCGCCCAGATGAGCAGCCGGACGTTCTTCGACTTCGCATACGCCATCAGTTCGGGAATGTTCACTTCCGGAACGGGCTTCCGGAAATCTCCGTGCTGCGGGTTGGGCGGCGAGTGAAGCGATTTCATGTAACTCGTCATTCCTTCATACCAATACCAATCCATCAACTGATACGGCCAGCCCATCTCGGCTGCGAAATCAATGTATTCCTTGTGCGACGGCGTCGTGCCACGCGCCTCCACTTTGCGGTGCGCGGGGTTGGCATCGTAGGGATTGACCCCCGTCCACCAAGCATCCCACGCGCACGCGCCGGGCTTGATCCATGAGATGTCTGGCAACCGGCAGGGCGTTGCCAGCGTGGCGATCAGGTCCGAACCGGCCAACTCTTCAGCCGTCCGGCCAAACATCAACACGCGCCACGGGCTGACGCGCGGAGCGGATGACATCACCAATCCTTTGCCATCCGAACGGCTGTCGAGCACGGCTTTTACGGCGGGCGTTCCCGTGCCGGCCAGTGACATGCCCGCCCAATCGAGCACATCGGATTCCGCGATGGCGAAATAGCCGGCGGGTGTTTCGAGCGCCAACGGCAGGACACTGCGATACGGACGGCCCGGCTGACCGCTGGGAATGGCGCTCAACTTCGTTTCGGGATATTCATTCTCCGCGCATTCCGATTCCCCGCCCACCCAGCAACGGTAATCATCCGCAAAGCGAAACTCCGTCAATTCATTCGTCAGAACGAACTGCCCCAGGCCGGAACTTTCCGGCAGATCGTAACGAAACGCCACGCCGTTGTCATAAGCGCGCACAATCAAACCAAACGTGCGGTCCGGCGTGCCGCGCTCCTCCAACCTCAGCCGCAGTTCACGCCAGTGGTCGGGAACCATGCGGCGGTTGCCAAAAGGATTTTTCCATTCGCCGTTGTGCCGGGCTTTCGCGCCCTTCCGAATGACGGCCGCCGGGCCAAGTTTCGTGCCATCCTGAAATTCCAGGCCAAGGGGCGAGTTTGTGACGATTGTTTTGCCATTCGCCTCAACGCGGTAATTCAACCCGCCAGCGTCGGAGACAATCACCTTCAGTTCGCCGTCGGGGGAGACGGCCTGGCGTTCGGCGGCCGCGCCGTGAAATGATGCGGCGGCCACGCCAAGAATCACGCCCAGGAAGATTCGCGCGGCTTGCGTGATAGGATCACCGAGCACGGCTATGCTTCTAGCCAGCCGCAGCAGACTCGAACCAGCTGCGGCTGGCCGGCGACACAGCCGCGCTTTGACTCCGAAGTTCAAAGCGCGAATCGAGATTGGGAAAAGTCTCTCCCCGCCCGTGGAAACACCGGGAGTCGAAGCGGCGTGAACGCCGCGTTCCGATTGCATAGGTTGCGTGTCGCTCTGTTGCGCGAGGCTCAACAATTGGATGTCATTCATGGCCATTTCTAAAACTCCCGTCAGCGTGTCTTCAGAATAACTGTCGCCGGCTTCAGGCCATCGGCTTCGGCCTTGAGTTGGATTTTTTCCGCGCCGCCATTGGGACGCAGGATCGCAATGCAGCGCCCTTCGTAAGTCTTGCGCAGCGGCAAGCGGAAGCTGGATGCATCGTTCGGCGCGCCGCTGCCCGTGGCCGCAAGTTCCCCTGCTCCGCTGATGGTGAAACGGATGGGAATCGTCGCGTTCGGAACACGGTTGCCCTTTGCGTCCACGACTTCAACCGTTACATACGAAAGGTCATTGCGATCCGCGCGGATGACCGAACGGTCGGCAGTGAGCCGGATTCTATGCGGTTCGCCGGCGGTTTTCAGCGTGGTCTTCGCGACTTCTTTCCCATTAACCAACCCGATGGCGCACAACTCACCCGGCTGGTAAGGCACATTGAACTTCGCCGTGAGTTTCGTCGCGGCGGAGACCGGTTTCTCACCAATGACTTTGCCGTTCAGTTCGAGGCGAACCGTGTCGCACCGGGAATAGACATTGACCTGCAAGGGCTTTCCTTCGTGGCCCGGCCAGTTCCAACTGCGCGTCTCGTCCGGCCAGCCCCAGCCGCTGACGTTCTCGTGAATCCCTTCGGGAACGGGCGTGTGAACGGCCATCTCGATCGGACTGCGACGCCAGACCACGTCGCGAGAGTAGGATTGCGGCTTCTTGAACCCACACACGTCAATGTCGCCGCACCACGCATTATACCACGGCCACGGTTTGAGGAAGCTGTCCTTCTCGTTGCTTAACCAGGTATGGCCGATCCCCGATTCGCCGAAGTAATCCATCGCCGTCCAAACGAAGTCGCCGATGATGTAAGGATGCTTTTCCACGAGTGTCCAGTAGTCGAACAGGTCCTTCGGATACGATTCGCTGGCAAACATCACGCGCTTTGGATTTCGCGCATGATCAGATTCGTATTTGTCCGGGAGATAATTATAGCCGCCAATGTCGAGATGTGTGAATGCCACATCGGAAAGCTGATTCCAATTCCGGCTCACGTTGCCCCAATCCGAGCAGATCGCCTGCGTGATCGGCCGCGTTGGGTCGTGTGAGAGGACAGCTTTACGCAGCAGCTTCTGCGTCGCCTCGGCGCGGAACTGTTCGGGGATTTCGTTGCCGATGGACCACACCACGACGCAGGGATGATTACGGTCGCGGCGGACCATCGCCGCAATGTCGCGCTCTGCCCAATCCTTGAAATGGAGGTGATAGTCCTGTGGATTCTTGGCTTCGTTCCAGCCGTCGAACGCCTCGTCTATCACGAGAATTCCCAGCCGGTCGCACGCATCGAGAAATGCCGGAGACGGCGGATTGTGGCTGGTGCGAATGGCGTTGAAGCCATTCGCCTTCATCAGCTCGACGCGGCGCTCCTCGGCGCGATCAATTGTCGCCGATCCGAGCGGGCCGTTGTCGTGGTGCAGGCAACCGCCCTTGAGTTTGAGCATCTGGCCGTTGAGCCGGAACCCGTGCTCGGCGTCCACTTCGATTTTGCGGATGCCGAAATGCGTCGAAGTCTTGTCGAGCGTCTTGCCGTCTGCCGCGATTTCGATTTCCGCCGAATACAATTCCGGCGAATCCGGCGACCACAGCTGCGGCGAGCGGACTTGCATCGGCTGCTCCATGGTATTGGTTCCATTTGCGGGCAGATGCAATTTGCTCTCGCTCGTTTGAACCACTTTGCCTTTGGCATTCAACACGCGCGTGCGGACGACCACATCGGCGTCAGCGCCTCCGTCATTGCAAACTTCCGTCGCGATCTTCACGACCGCCTTGTCTTTCGAAACCTCTGGCGTCGTCACAAATACGCCCCAGGTCGGCACATGAATCGGATCAGTGACGGTCAACCATGTGTGACGGTAGATACCCGAACCGGAATACCAGCGGCTGTTCTTGCCTTCATTGCGGACGCGGACGGCGATGAGGTTTTCCACCCCCGCCGGTTTCAGATACGGCGTCAGGTCGAATTCGAAGCTTGTGTAGCCGTAAGGATGATTGCCGAGGTGCTGACCATTGATCCAGAAATCGGCATTCATGTAAACGCCGTCCAAGCGCACGACCACCCGCTTGCCCTTGTTCGCCGGTGACAGTGTGAAGTGCTTCCGATACCAACCCGTGCCACCGACCACGTGCCCGGTGGACGCGCCGCCTTTGCTTTTGGCGGTGTCGAACGGACCGACGCGGATGGATTCCGCGCCGGCTTCATTGATACCGCCGTTGCCGCTGCCATCAAACACACGCACGGCGAGCACATCCGAGCCATCCCCGCGCACAAGCGCAGCGGGAACGCGATAACGCCGCTGAGTATCCCAAGCCGTGCGGTAGTCGGGCGGGAACGATCCCGTGCCGCCGATGCGTTCGCCGTTCAGGAACGTCTCGTCCACATCATCAACACAGCCAAGCAACAGGTCGAAATCCTTGCCTTTGCACTCGGCGGGAATTCCGATGCGCCGGCGAAACCAGCCATAGACATTGTCGTTGGTATAATTCGAATGATGCTCCCAATTGTCCGGCAGAGCGACCGGCTGCCAGGAGCCGTCGTCTAACTCGCGCCCCTTCCACGCAGCGTCGTCGCCTTTATGAAATTGCCATTTGCCAGGCACAACTGACAGCTCCGCAACCGAGGATTCGCCCGGCGGCAAATCCTCAATGCTCCAGTCATGCGGCACGTCGAGCACACGCCACGTGGAGTCGTCGAACGTCACCGCTTCTGCGCCCGGCGCATCCGCGCGCAGGAAACGCCAGCCGGAATCGAAGGAGCAATCTCGACCATTGCCGGCGGGCGCCGCCCAAACGCCGCAGCACCATCCGGCCAGCACTGCCGCAAAAACGCATGTAACGACACGCTTGGCCATCATGCTCATGACGAACAAGAAATCAGGAACAAATCCTGAGTGCCAGAGCGATCTTGCCGTCAAACTTCTCCGGCAGCGAGACGTGCAGCCCGCTTGCGTCGTGCGTGAACTTGAGCTTCCCGCCGCCGAGCAACCGGACGCTGCGGACCCTGCCCGGCCAGCTTTCTGCTTTTGTTGCCAGCGATTTGACGGTGACCTTCCCGTCTTTCGGAATTTCCAGCACAATGGCGTAAAGTGATTTTCCGTCTTTCGACTGCGTGAAACGGATGTCTTCCGCCGTGAACGGTTTGTCGGACACGTCTTTCTGGCCATCGAACGTGCCCTTCTCGGCGACCTCGGTGGAAGGGCCTTCCCCGTATACTTTCCAGGGGCGGGTCGCGTAGATGGCCTCGCCGTTCACCTTCAACCACGCGCCGATTTGTTTGACGATTTCAATTTCCTGTTCGTCGGGCTGGCCGTCGCGGCGCAACGGCACGCTCAGCATCAGATTGCCGTTCTTGCTGACGATGTCGGCGAGCATCCGCACGACCGACGCGGCGGGCGTGTAGCCTTTCCGTTCGTAAATTCCGCGGTCGTAATGCCACGAGCCGATGCAGGTGTCGGTCTGCCACGGCTGCGGCAAAATGCCGTTTGCCCGCCCGCGCTCAAGGTCATACACCAGCGCGCGGCGCTGCAATTCGTTCAACCATTTGCCGTTCATCACGGCTTCGGTGCGGCCGTGTTTGTCGAGGCGTGTGTTGTAAAAATGCGCGGCGAGCTTCAGGCCGATTTCATCGGTGACGCCATGAAACGGCAGCACAGTGTCGTCGAAATAAATCTGATCCGGATGATAATCGTCCCACAGCTGCTGCGTGCGCTTGAAGAATTTCTCCATGTAGGCGGCGTCAGGAATGCTGCTGCCCTTCATGCCATCCCATTCCCATTGCAACGTGCTGCCCGGCGCGTGACTTTGCGCATACAGATCCTGCGGATCGAGGCCTTCCCACCATTGGCCCTTGCCGTCGGCCTTCGTCAGTTTGCCGTCGTAAGGCACGCCGGCCAGCGGGCCCCTCTTGTCCGCACCCTGGGCAACTTCATACCACGACCACGCGCGCGACGCGTGAACACTCACACCGAAGCGCAGGCCGATCTTGCGGGCCGCCTTTGCCCAACCGCCGATCAAATCCTTGTGCGGCCCGATGGCGACGGAATTCCAGGGCTGATACTTGGAATTGAAATTGTCGAAGTTGTCGTGGTGGCTGGCCAGCGCCATGAAATACTTCGCGCCATTTTCCTTGTAGAACTTCAGCAGCTTGTCGGGGTCGAAGTGCTCCGCCTTCCAGACGTGGATCACATCCTTGAAGCCGTTGGTCGACGGGTGGCCGTATTCCTTGAGGTGCAAATTGTATTGCCAGCCGCCCTCCTGATACATGCCGCGCGCATACCAGTCGCCGTGCTCGGGCTGACATTGCGGTCCCCAATGCGCCCAGATGCCGAACTTCGCGTCACGAAACCATTCGGGTGTCTGGTAATTCGTCAGCGAATTCCAGTCCGGCTTGAACGGTCCGGCAGCGATGGGCGGCAGTTGCAGCGAATCGGCTTCCGCCGGTGCCTGGAAAATGCGTTGCGCGAAATGGTAGAGATTGTTCGCCCACGTCCCACGGTCGTGGGGTTGGTCATCCACGTTCCAGACATGCGGCACGTCATGCTGTTTCAGATAGACGTGGACGCGTTGGGAAATGTTGATGAGGCCGTCCTTGTTGCCGCAGGAAAGGTAAAGCAGCTTCAACTGCCTCCGCGCCGCGGCCGGATCGGGCACGAGTTCGACGGGCGGTTTGGTGTTCGGTGCGGAGGAAAATCCGCCGACCCACGCGAACTTGTCGAGGTGACCCAGCCCGAAATTGAGCGACTGGCCGCCGCCCATTGAAAGCCCGGCAATCGCGCGCTGCTCGCGATTCGTGGCCGCGGAATATTTCGCCTGCATGGCAGGAATCAAACAGCCGATCAGATCGCGCTCGAACTTCGCAAATCCTTCCGCGTTTTCCGGCGAGAAGGTTTTGTCCGGTGGCGGCACGCTGTCGTCCGAAAGCGCGCGGCCGTTCGGCATCACGACGATCATCGGCACCGCCTTCCCGTCGGTGATGAGATTGTCCACAATCGCATCAGCATGGACGTAGCCGCTCCATTCCCATTCGTTGCCGCCAATGCCGTGCAACAGACAGAGGACGGGATATTTCCGACCGTCCGAGTAGTCCGGCGGAAGGTAAACGACCGCCTTCCGCTTCCCGCCGGTGACGGTGGAATCGTATTCAAACACTTCGGTGTGACCTGCGATTTTGCCGGTGCGGGGCTTGTCGAAACCAGCGGGCGCATCCGGAAAGGCGCGCACGTCATCCACCGCAAGCACGACGGGGCGGCCGAAGTTGGCGCGGGCGCGTCCGGACGAAACCTGTTCCGGCTTTTTCTGCGCCAGCAATGCACCGGGCGAAGCTGCAAGCAGCAGGAGCACGGTCAGGCAAAAAACCTGCACAAGATGCGACCGATCGCAGGCCGGACTGCGGCGTTCACGCCGCCGGGCCGAAACCATGGCAGTCTGGATGGATGAATTTGTCATAGAAATTGTGATCCGCATTCCCCGCTCTCAGGGCAGAGGCGGACCGAGTTTAACGCGGTAGAATCGTTGTGGCGCGGTCGAATTCATGTCCGTCCAGATAAACGGCAGCACAGGCGAGTTGGTGACGAGCGCCGTGCTCCATTGCGTGAGGTTGGTCGAAGTTTCCACTGCGTAATCCGGTCCGCTCTGGCCGCTGACGCTGAGACTGAACCGGCCGCCAGCGACGAAAACATTGCTGACGGTCGGAGCGGAAAGCGGATTCACCACGACGGCGAAAATTTGCGTGGCGCTCAGACTGGGCGACCCGTTGTCGGATACTTGCAGCATGAAGTGGCTGGTCGCATCGGCCTGCGTGACGAGCGGACGGAATGTGAACGCGCCGCTGTTGGCATTGAGTGTTGCATTCGTCACGCCAGCGAGCAGGGCGAAGGTCAGCGTTTGCGACGGTGAGTCAGTGTCGGTTGCGCTGGCGGTGAACGCGACGGTCTGGCCGACGTTCACCGTTTGGTCTGCAATCGGAGCCAGTGTCGGCGCGGTGTTCACCGGCGCGACAGCGTTCACCGTGAAAGCGATGGTTTGCGTGTGGCTGATCAATCCGGCGGTGGCGACAACCATCACGTTTGTTGTGGCGGAGACCGCACTGTTCGAAGCCGTGAGCGTCAGCAGGCTCGTGCCACCGATGTTGGGATTGTTCGTAAACGTGGCGGACACACCGCTGGGAAGATCGCTCACGCTCAAGGTGTAGCAGGCGTTCAAGCCATCGTTGGGAGTCACCGTGATGGAGCTCGTGCCATTCGTTCCGCCATCCACAGTCAGGCTGGTGGGATTCGCGGTCAGGGCGAAATCGGGCGCGGAAGCCTCATACGAAATGGAGTCAATGTAGCAGGTGCCCGTCCACGCGGCGCTGGTGAAAAATTGAACACCCAGCTTCTGCATGGGAGTGGGTGCGTTTGCCGGCACCGTCACGGTAATGGTGTTCCATTCGCCGAACGTGAGATTTCCAGATCCAATATAGTTGCCGATCCAATTCCAGTTGCGGTCTTGCACGAAAGGCTGAACGGCACCGATCTTGGCGCCGCCCGGAATCCAAACATGGAAGGTAATTGTTGCGCCAGCGGCTATCGCCACATTGCCGACAGACGGAGTTCCAACATCGGATGATGAGGCATTCATGTTCACGGCGAGCGACTGATTGCCCGCAAAGTGCTGCGCGGCGGAAGCCGCAATGTCTGAAACCATGCCAACGCCTCCGGTCCAGCCTTGTGAACTGGTTTCAAAGTTGAATTGCGCCACGTCGTTGACGCCGGCAGTCGGCGCGTGGGCTTCGGGCGAAAAACCTGATGAACCCGAACCATTGACCGCGACGACTTGATAGTAATAGGTTGTGCCGCTGTTGAGGCTCGTATTGGTGCAGGACGTGCCGGTGATGCCAGTGATGATCGGCGCGGTCTTGCTTTCGCCGCCGCTCTGGCCCGCCCGGTAAAGATTGTAACTCGTCGCGCCGCTGCCAGCCGTCCAGGACAAAATCACCTGGCCCACGCCTCCTGTTGCAGTGAGATCGGACGCGGCGTAGGGGGCACCATTGGGAGGCGGCGGCGCGGCTCCGCCAGTCAACGCAGCAACCCTGGCCTGATCGTTGACCGCCCCCGTAGTCCAATCGAACGGGTTGCCGGGAGTGCTCCAATAAAACGGACTCAGTCCGTGGACGCGGGCGGATTCCGCGACATACTTGTTCCAGTAGAGTGTGGAAGCATTGTTATAGTCCGCTTCCGTTCCGGTCAGAGACGACGAATACGCTCCGAATTCGCCGATCATGACCGGAATGCCCTTGCTGACATACAAGTCAGCCAACTGCTGATGGAACGCGTCAATATCGCCTTCTTCACCCCAGGTGGCATTGCGGCCAGGGTCGCCCGCGTAATGGTAAGCCGGCCCCCAGAAGTAGATCGCGTTGCCCCACGATTGATCGGTGTGAATGATCGTGAACAGCGAAGGCGTGTAGTTATGATATTCAACCATCAAGCGGTTGGTGACTGTGTCCGAGGGCAAGGCATTCATCCACGTCGGGTCCGAAACGCTTTGCATCACCAGCCAGCGATTCGTGTTGTTGCCGCCGACGCCACGCACCGCGTTCACGAACGTTTGGTAATAAAACATCAAGGTCTTCATCTCGTCCGTGTTGTGGACGTTTGGTTCGTTCGCCCCGGCAAAGAGCAGATGATTGTCGTAACCGGCAAAGGCCGTGGCGATCTGCGTCCAATAGGATTTCATTTTGGCGTTGATCGTCGGATCCACCGTCGGGCCGAGGTTGTTTTCCAGCCAGCCATCGTCCCAATGATCATTGATGACGACATACATGCCCGCGTCGAGCGCCCAATCAACGGCCTGTTTGACCTGCGCCATGAAGGCGGGATTGATCGGGTAATTGGTAACACCGCCGCTGACGTTGGTGGTGGAATTGAAATCCCACGCACACGGAATGCGAACGGCATTGAACCCGGCGTTGGCGGCCGTGTAAAACACCGCCGCGCTCCGATTCGGCACACCCCACGTGGCCTCCAGTGTGTTGCCGAGATTCCATCCGTAGGTCGGCATCGGCCAGGGCATCGAGGCGGGAATGCTAATCGGCGCGGGTTGCAGACCAAGATCGAACACCGCGTCGAACGTGTGACTGCTGCCTTTGGACACCGCGCCACCATTGATCGGAATGGTGACGATTTCGCCGCCGGCGTAAGCGTTTGTCGCCACGGCCAGCGCCGCATAGCCGCCGCTGTCCGGCTTGATGCCGAATGTAAACGCATAAGTTCTGTTCGCCGGCAGCGGCACGTTCAGCCCGCTCCACTTCAGCCAGGCGCCGTCGGTGAAACCGGGGTTGGCAGTCTTGAACTCAATCAGAAAGGTCGCCGTATTGCCGCTGATCGAATAGATGCGCAGGTAATAGTTCGGCGTGTTTGCCGGCGTGCCGTAGTTCCCGCCGGAATCAAGCCCCGCCGTCTTGATGGCGACCGACGTCAGTCGCATGGCATTCGTTCCCGTGGTGAACGTCTGGCCAACCGGCGGGTTGTTGTCCGTGAAATAATTGATGGTGTCCGGCCAGGTCGTGTTGCCTTGAGTCGAGATCTGGTAAATGTCGTTCATCCCGAGGGTGGGCGCAGCCGAGCCGAGATTCGTAAGCGTTTGCGCGCACAAACCATCATCGGTCAATACGGCGAGAAGGAAGCCAAAGAAAATACTGCGACAGAGGCTCATGGTTTTTTAAGGCGGAACTACGCTCACGGCACTGATGGCCGCCCGGCGCAGGGTTGGGTTTTCATGGTGAAAATCGCCGACTTCAATCCATCGGCTATCGCGGTCAGTTTGATTTCGCCGGCCTCGCGCGTGGATTGCACGATGACCTGCGCGAGGCCGTTGAACAGGCTGCGCGACCATGGCGGCATTTCAGTTTGGCCGACAATCTGCACGTTGACGTTGGGATTCAATCCACCCTGGGCAAAGCCGTTGAACACGCCCACGGCAATGACATTGTCGCCGGGGTGGAGGAATTTCTTCACGTCGAACGCCGGCTGCGCCTGCCAGTCGTGCGACTCGCCGACGAACTGGCCGTTCACGAAATACCAGCCGTCGTCATCGCAGCCGCTGAAGCAAAGAAACACACCGGCGCCGTTCAGATCGTCTTCCGTCACGGTGACGTGCGCGCGATAGATCGCCGACGTGTCCGTCGTTTCAATGGTCGGCCCGCCGCCGCTGACGGGTTTCCAGGCGGAATCGTCGAAGTCGCTCGCAAACTCCGGCGCGGCGCTTTTGTTCCGGAGAATTTTGGCAATCTCCCAACGCCAGTTCTTCACGGAAACGTTCCGCGACGGCGCAGATGGCACATACACATCCGGCTCGTGGCAACTCGGATCACCATTGCCGACCCCGAGGATTCTGCCGTCGCCTTCGATGGCGAAATGAACCTTGTTCTGCGCGAGCGGAACAGTTCGGCCCTGCGCGTCCACGGCAGATACGGTGAACACGCTCACGTCTTCGCCGTCGGCTTTGATGGTTTTGCGATCGGGCGTGAGTTGAATTTGCGTCGCCTCGCCGGTGGTTTCGACTTTCGTTTCAGCGATCAGTTTACCAACGGAGTCATAGCCCTTCGCGCTCAATGTTCCCGGCGCGTATTTTACCTGCCAGGTCAACTTCGAGTTTGGCTTCATCGTCTGCCTGCCGAGCGACGCGCCGTTCAGAAAGAGTTCGACCTGCTTGCAATTGCTGTAAGCGTCCACGCGGATTTCCTGGCCCTCCTTGCCCGGCCAGTTCCAGTGCGGCAGCAGGTGCAGCACGGGATTCGTCGTCCACCACGATTGGTAATACCAGAAGACGTCCTTCGGAAAACCGCAGGTGTCGAGAATGCCAAAGTGAGAGTTGATGCACGGCCACCAATACGGCGTCGGCTCGCCGCGATAATCAAAGCCCGTCCAGACGAAGGCGCCGGAAAGCCACGGACGCTCGGCGAAATAAGTCCACCAACTTTCCGCCGTATCGCTCCAGCCCTGCCGGCGGATGTCATAGGCCTGGACGTAGCCGCGTTTGGTGTCGTTCTCGTAAATGCCGCGCGTGCTGACGACGCTCCCCTGCTCTGTGCCTACGTTCGGCTGATCCGGATGATCGGCGTGATAACGGTCCATTTTCGGGCTGACGTGGTAATTCCAGCCGCGCACTTCGATGACGGAATTGATGCCGCGAAATACGTCGTCTTCGGGCGACGCATAAGTGACGGGCCGCGTCGGATCGAGTTGCTTCACGTAATCCTGCATCGTGCGCGCGACAGCTCCGGCCTGCGGCGTGTCCTGCACCATGAACTGCTCATTGGCGATGCACCAGATGGCGACGCTCGGATGATTGCGGTCGCGGCGGATTTGGTCGTCCCACTTTTTCATGTTCAGCGAATCGCTGCCCATTAGCCGGCTCTCGTCCATGATCAACATGCCAAGCCGGTCGCACACATCGAGCAACTCCGGCGTGGGCGGATTGTGCGAGGTGCGAATGGCGTTGCAGCCGAACTCCTTCAATTTCTTCACGCGGAATTCCTGCAACGCGTCCGGAATCGCCGCGCCGACGCCGGCGTGATCCTGATGATTGCACGTGCCTTGAATCCGGTAGGGTTTGCCATTCAGCAAAAAGCCGAGGTTCGGATCGAAGCCAACCGTGCGAACGCCGAAGGTGGTTTCCTTCCGGTCAACGACTTGGCCCGCGACCGAGACCGTCGTGATCAGTTTGTAGAGCTTCGGATCTTCCGGCGACCAAAGAACCGGCGAGGAGAGCGCTGATTCCAACTTCACGAGGCCGCGAGATTTCCGGTCCACTTCGCCGGGAGCGGAAAACGTCTTCAGCGATTTGCCTTCCGGCGAAATGATTTCGCAGGTCACGGTCGCGTTCGCCGCATTCGTGAGCGCGTTCAGCAGATTGACTTCAACCTTGATTTGAGGACTGCCCTGAGGCGTGTTGTTTTCAAATCGCGGCGACACGAAAATTCCCTCCGGTGCGATCGCCACCGGCGCGGTTTTGTCCAGCCAGACGTGCCGGTAAATGCCCGCGCCTTCGTAAAACCAGCCTTCGGTCTTCGTCGCGTCCACACGCACGGCGACCGTGTTCTTTCCGCCGTAATGCACCACGTCCGTGATGTCTTCGCGGAATGGATAGTAGCCGCCTTCGTGATGCCGCACGCACCAGCCGTTGACCCAGACGGTCGCGTCGCGGAACACGCCATCGAAGGTCAACCAGATGCGTTTGCCTTCGTCCTCCTTCGCCAGTTCAAACGTGCGCCGATACCAGGCGACACTGTTTGTCGGATACTTCACGCCGAGCGTGTGAAAACCGTGACTGCCATCGGCGGCCCAATCGAACGGCAGTTCCACCGCCCAATCGTGCGGCACGTTGACCGGGCGCCAGAATGTATCGGCGAACTTTTCCGAAGCCGGCCCGCTGCCCGTGCCGGAATTCTCCAGATGAAGCGCATCCGGCCAGTCGTCGCCGAGATGAAATTTCCAGCCCGCGTCGAGGGAGAGATGTTCGCGCGGCATGGCAGCCGCGGCGAACCGGGACAACAGGAGGGCGGCGCAGGCGCAGCGCAGTGCCGGTTTGAGCAGAAATCGTCGCGGCCACCCGGCGCGAACGGCCGACCGGCTGTCCCAGTTCAGGAAAATCATCCGAGATTGCTATCCCAATTAAGCCAGGCCAACCAGTCGCTAGTTTTAACGATTCGACCGGCGCCAGGCGCCTGGGCAGGCGAGCCGGACGCGGTGAATGCCTCAGGAAATTGCGCGACACCGAACCGCTCCACGTCGGGAATGCCAATGTGCCCGGCCGGCCGAAGCCGCAGCACCGAAGCGGTCGTCACGGACTCGCCAGGCGGAAGAACACCGCGCCGGCGAACGTCGCCAGCGGGAATGACATTTGATTGGTCAGGATCGAATCCGTAATGGTCATCCAATTCGCCCCGAGACCGGCAAGCAACGAATTGGTCTGCGTTTGCAGACGCCAGCCGGTGTGATCAGCGGGCCAGGTAAGACGGAACTGGTTTCCCTCCAGTTCACAACCGAACGCGACCGGCGTCGTAGAAACCAGGGCAGGCGTCCAAGCGACGTTGTCAAACCACGCCTGGCAGAGCGTGCCGTCCAGATGGCTGTTCACCACCAGACCGGCGAGAACGTTGGAAGTCATGTTGATGTTGACGGGCGCGCCCACCGCAGTCCAGGCCACGCCATCTGGCGAGCGAAATGCGGCGAACGAATTGCCGGTGCGCGTGAGTCGCACCCAGTGCGGTGCCGTCACGCCGGGACTTCCGTCTGCGCTCGTGGCACCACCGGTGCTGGTGCGGCGGATGAATTCCACGCCATAAGTGGTGGTCGGCGTCACGTCCACCAGGGCGTGTTTGGAATCCGTTGCCAGCGTCTCACGGATCATTACCCCGGCCTTCGAGGTGTTCTGGATGTTCTGCACGTAAGGCACGCGCGCGGTGATGGAACAATCATTGGTGAGGCTGAGGTAAACAAAATGAAACTCGTCCGCCGCATACCAGACATCCGCGCCAGAACCTTGAATGAAGAAGGAACCCTCGTTCCCACCGCCATTGCCCAGAGCCCCCACGGCACCAACGTCGGCCTGCCGCCACGGGCCGGGCAAAGTCAACGTGCCCGGCGTCACGTTTGCCTCCGGCGAACCGGCGCCTTCGGCCAGAGCATTCACCGCCGCCACCACGTAGTAATAGGTCGTGCCGTCGGTCACGCCCGTGTCGAGATAGGTGACTCCCGTGACACCGGACGCAATCGTCACGTATGGGCCGCCACTGTTCGTGGCGCGCCTCACCGCATATTCCGTGGCATTGGCAGCCGCCGTCCAGGACAGGCCGACCAGCCCGCTGCCGGCGGCGGCTTTCAATTCCGAAACCCCTCCGGGCAACTGCGGCTCCGCAATGCTCACATTGTCAAAAACGGCCTGGTTCAGCGTGCCGTCATTGACGCTGCACACGGCGAGGCCGACGTAGTAACTCGCGTTCATGCTGACGATGGTCGAGCCGATCGACGTCCAGTTCGTGCCGTCCGCCGACTGGCAAGCAGCGAAGTTGTCACCCGCACGAACCAACCGAACCCAACACGGCGCGTTCAAGCCGGTGACGTTGGCGACGCCCGAGGCTGAACCAGCGGTGCTCGCACGCTGTTGCAGTGCCACGCCGTTTGCGGGCGAGAGGAAGTTGATGACGTATTTGGAATTCGCGTCGAGCGACTCACGCATCATCACGCCGGCCTTCGCCCAAGGCGCGGTGTTCTGCAGGCTCGTTACCCGCGCCGTCAGCATGAAATTGCCGGCGACCGCCTGAAACACATAGCGAAACGCGTCGGCATCATACCAGATGTCGGCGCCGGAGCCCTGGATGGTGATTACGCCGTTGTTCTCGCTGAACGCCCCCGTTGCACCGACCGCTCCAATGTCCCGGGTCAACCAGGCGGCGGACGGCGCGCCCGCCAGCGCGGCGGACGTCTCGTCCGAGTTCGCCGATTCACCCGCCGCATCATTGGCCGTGACCACGTAGAAATAGAGCGTGTCCGGTGAAACGTTGGTGTCGCCAAAGGTCATGGCCGTCAGGTTCGAGGCGATCGTCGTGTAGCCGCCACCTTGAGTTTGCGAGCGCTTGACGTTGAACGTGGCCGACGCGGACGGACAATACCAGGCAAGTTGAATCTGGTTCGTCTCCGGCAACGCTTGCAGGCTGGCTGGCACCGCGCTGCCGACGGCGGTGACGGGACCGATTTTGAAGCCGATGGCGGTTCCCGAGGGAACACTGGGCATCGGCGACGGACAGGTCAGTTCGAGTCCCGTCGAGGTCTGCGACCACGTTACGGATGCCGGGCTGCCGAGCAACGACACCGAGGTGACTGGCGCGACGAGCAGATTGGACGTGCTGGCGAGCGAGGGAATCGTGAGCTTCGTCCCGGCGGCGGGCGTCCCGAAATAATAGGCGTAGAGCAAGCCATTCGTGCCAACGGTGAACCGGAAGGATCCATCGGCGGGCTTCACCCACGCACGGCTGCCATAAATGCCCTCACCATGCACCGCCATCCATTGGCCAACATTCGCGAGCATGTTCGATGCGCCGCTGTCGAGCGAGCCGTCGGGACGGGGCGGAATATTCACCGCCATTGCGCCATCGCGGGAAACTGCCTCCAACAGGCGGTAAACGATGGAGCCGCCATTGTCATACCAAATGCCCGGACTCCAAAACCAGTTACCGAGGCCATGCTCGGCAAGCCACGGCTGGTCATCCTTGATGGTGGAAGAATAGCCGCCTTCAAACGTGGTGCCAATGTGGTCGCCGTTGTGAAATTTCACAAACGCCGTCGTGTCCAGTTTTCCGTGACGTTCCAACGTGCGATTAAAATAATGCGCAATCACGCGCTGCATCGCGTCGCATTTGTAACCGGTGCCCGTCATGTAACCGCTGAACGGCTGGGTGGAATTGCCGTCAGTGTAGATGAAGTCCGGATCGTAATTTTCCACCACGTCGAGAATGCGCAATGCCCATTGCGTGGCATACCAGTGGCAATAATCCAGATCATTCGTGAAAATCCCCTGCGATGGGTTCCAGTAATACTGGTTGGGGGTGGAGATGCCCTGATACTTGTGCAGATCCTGGTTGTAAAGCCGGCGAACATCGTAATTCTGCCACCACGTGCCGGCGCTGTTCGTCGCGGTTACGGCGTCGTAAGGCACGCCGGCAAAAGGGCCCGAACTGTCGCTCAAAAAATCCGGCTGCGTGAACCACCAACTGTATTCATGGTGGAACGCCACGCCAAAGTGCATGCCCAGGCTGCGTAGCGCGTTCGTCCACTCCGCCATCGTGTCGCGTCGGGCACCAAAATTTACCATGTTCCACGGGTTGTAACGCGAGTTCCAGGTGTCGAAATTGTCGTGATGCACGCCCTGCACGAGCACGAAGCGTGCGCCGGCGTTGTAAAAAAGCTGCGCCAAACTGGCGGGACTGTAATTCGTGGGGCTCCACGCCTTGATCACGTCCTTGTAACCGTTGGTCGTCGGGTGCCCGAAATCGTTCAGGTGAAAATTGTAGGCATCCGACCCCTGCTGATACATGTGCTGCGCCGTCCAGTCGCCGCTCTGGAGATTCGCCTGCGGTCCGTAGTGAAACCAGATGCCGAACTTCGCCTGCCGCAGCCACGCGGGCGTGCCATTGCCGGGAACATTCGCCGAAATGGACGTCCACGTCGGCTGAAACGGCCCGTTGGTCTCGATGGGGAAATCCATTTTGACCTCGGGAAAATTTGCCGGATCACCCATCGGCATGGAGTTGGCCGGTGCGGGCGTAACCAGCGGCATGGGCGGCAAGTCCGGCAGCGTGTAGGCGAACAGCGGCAGGCCGCAGACCAGCACGATTGAGAGCGACAGGAGGCGGGATTTATTCATCAAAACAGAAGTGAGGGGATTGTCATTGCGCCGCCGCCGCGCCATTCAAGCGACCGCGGCGGCGCGTGATTTTCAACTTTCCCGTTTGCTCGGAGACAGCCGGCATCAAACGCGGCGACGGAGATTGCAGCCCAACAACACACCGGCACCGCCGAGCAGCAGTGCAGCCGCGCTGGGCTCCGGAACCGGGGCCGCATAAAGCGTGTAGGCCGCCAGCGTGGTGTCGGCGTTGCCGACCGAATCGGACGCCTGGATGAAGATGTCCTGATAAGCCGCATCGGCGGTGAAGGTTCCGAACACCATGTAGGCCGAATTTTGGGAAAAGGAGCCCGACGTTCCACCACTGAAGACGCCGCCCGAGAAGCTGCTCCAATAGGCCTGATCGCGGTCGGTAAAGCGGGCGTCCGTCGAAAACAGCGAGACCCAGTATTCTTGTCCGATTGTCAGCCCGGCCAGATGCAGCGTCAACGGCTGGGTCGCATCGCTCGCATTGTTATGCCACAAGTTTCCCTTGAGCGAGTCGGTCCATTCGAGAACATCCGTATCCGCCGCCAGCATGCTGTTACCCCACTGCGTGCCGGCGTTGTAATAGCCGCTCGTCGGACTCGGAGTCGTCGCCGGCATGGCCGCGTTGCCCAGGCTGGTCCCGCTGTCACCCGCGAGGCTGATGCTTTGTCCGCCGGCCGTGGTGAATGACTTGGGCCCGCTGCCGTAAGTGACACCCTCCACGAAGGTGCCCCCCGCCAGCCACGGTATGTCCAGCACCGAGGTGTTGGTGGCGGCCACCGGTGCCACGAACGAGATGTCTGCCGCGTGCGCGGCTCCAACCATTGCAACGGACGCAGCCAAGCAAGCTGCTCTTGCCATCATTTTCATGTGTTATTCCTTCTTATATTTGGGTGTTGTTTGGTTTGCTTTTGGGTGCTTCTGACCGGGCTCAAATCAGGGGAACCTGTCCCGGCAAGCTGAGCGGCAACTGGGACGGCGGCGGGGGCGCCACCGCCGGTCCCCTCCCCGTCCGATTGATCAGGGCGCCACCGCGCGGAAGAATTTCTGCGCGCCGGTGGGTGTGTTCGTGTAAGGCGATGTCGCAACCGCGTTGGTGGTCCAGGGCCCGGTGAGCGCATCCGCTTCGAGGAGGTGACCAGCAGACCAGGTCAGCACGAGCGCCGTGCCACTCCGCTCGATGGTCAGTTCCGGCGGGGCCGTCATCCCGGCCAGCGTCAGCACTTCGCTCTGGCTGAGCGCCCGATTGAACACCGTCACCTCGTCAATCTTCCCGTTGAAGGTGGTGGCCACGGAATTATCGCTGCCGATGCGGATGTTGGACTGGCTGCCGCCCCACGACATGCTCGTGTGGGCGGTGAAGTTCGTGGCCGTTTGCAGCCCGTTGGTGTTGTAGAGATACAAGATGGCCTGCGTGGGCTCGACCACCACGGCGACGTAGGACCAGACGTTTGTCGGGATCAAGAGCCCGCTGTTGAACGACCAGGTGGAATTCCCGTCGTTGTTCCACTTGTAGCCCAAACGGTCGTTGTTGTAGTAGCCGAGGCCGGCGACCGTGCCGCTGTTGCGGTTCACCAACAACCCCACTGCGGATGGCTGAATCCCGTCGGGATAAATCCACATGCCAATGGTCGCCGTGTTGGTGTTCAGATTCAGCGCCGGCGTCGTGGCCCAGCTCTGATCCGTGTTGCCCGTGCTTTGCAACGCGCCTTGATTCGTGGCAAATGCGGCATAGCCGTCCGCGGGCTGCACGCCCACGACGCCGTTCGCGGCGTTCTGGGCGGCCGTAAGATAGGTTCCATCGTGCGCCCCTGCGGCGTCATAGACGCCCTGCCCGCCCAGTGCCGGATCGTTCGTTTCATTCAACGGCCAGTAGGCAACCGGGCCGAGGGCGAGCACCGAACTTGCAACCGAACCCGACATGGGCGGAGCGGGAACAACCGTCAACTGCGCCGCCAGGGTCGTCGCGCTGCCATCCGGATTGGATACCATTGCCCGGAACTCGCTCCCGTCGTAGCCCGTTGCGTCGCTCAGGGCCAGCACGTTCGAGGTGGCGCCGGAGATGACACCCCCATCAGCCAAATTGGTGTATGGCCCGCCCGCCGGACCGTTCTGCCATCGCCAGGTCGGAACGACATAGCTGTCCGCCGCCGCCGTAAAGCTCAAGGGATGGCCGGCGAAGACCGTCTTCGCTTGCGGATCCTGCGTAATGACCGGAGGCTGGTTGGTCGGCGTGAATGACAACGCGCGCAGCACCAGCGCGTTCATGTTGCCGTTGTTGCCGGTCGGAAGATTCTCCTGAATGCTCTCGACCGAACTGGATGCCGTGAACGTGCCGACGATGTAAGCGTTGTCCCCCATTTTGAAGGTCGGGGAAACGTCAGCTTCATCGAAAACATCCTGAAAGCTGGCCAGCCGGTTGGATTCACCCGCCCCGGTGTCGCGGTTGTCCAGCGCAAACAACTGAACCGAATACTGCTCGCCCACCTGAAGGTTGTAGAGAGTGATCGTCTTGGGACCGCCGTCCCAGTTGAACTGGTTCAAGACCGCGTCGAAATCGGCATTGCTGGTGGTCAGGCCCGTGCCCGCGGGATACGCGCCTGTGGCCGTGCCGTTGCCCGTGACGGTGGCCACGGAGCCGTCGGACTTGAAGTTGATGATCCGGCCATTGCCGAGGGTGACCGCCCGGGCGGTGTTGCCAAAAACCGCCGCGCCGACCACGGAACCGGAAACGTTGGTCAGAATCTCATCGGCCGCCCGGCCGACGATTGAAATCGGCGCCGACCAATGAAACTTGGCGGTGGAACTGTCGTTGACCACCAACGTTGCGCCCGAGCTGACGTTCCCGCCGATGGCATTGGTTGCCGCCAGCCGATACATGCCCGCATCATCAAATTGAAGATTGGTGAGGGCCAGTGACGTGTTCGTCTGGCCCGCGAGATTGAACCAATCCACCCCGCCGTTGGTGCTCATCTGCCACTGATTGGTCAGCGGATGGTTGCCTTCAAAACCGGCGCTGAAGGTGATCTCGCCGCCCGTGTATCGCGCGGCATAGTTCGGTGTCGTGTCCACCGTCACCGTCGGCGCACTGGCGGGATTCACCGTGAGGGTGACGACGTCGCTTGTCACCGACGAACTGCTGTTTGTGGCGACGAACCGGTATTGGAACTGGTAACCCGCTGAGAGGCCGGTGGTATCCTGCGTGTAGGTCAAACTGTTGGCGCCACTGATCGGCGTGAACGACGCGCCCGCGGAACCGTTGTCCCATTCCCAGTAATGGCCCGTGGCCGGCCCCGACACACCACAGGAAAGCACCACGGATTCGCCATCGTAAACCGCATTGGTGGGCGAGAATTGCGGCACCCCGACGGTGATGGTCGGAATGCTGTCCGGCCCCGCCGCATCATTCGCGGCGATATCCGATTCGCTTAACACCCCGCTGTAAACACGGAACTCGCTGATCGCCCCCTTCAGGTAAGGGTCGCCGGAATTGGCCCAAGGCGACCGGCCCAGCGTGAACACCGTCTGCGGATAGCTGCTCAAGGCGGCCAGCGTTCCGTTGTAACTGGACGACAGAACCCCGTTCACGTAGATCGCCTTCACGCCACCCGCGGGATCATAGATTAGCGTCACGTGATTCGTGACCGCCTGCGGCAACACCGAGCCGCCGTGGAGAACATTGCCGCCCCACGAGATGATGCCTTCAAAGTAGTTCGTGCCGCCATGGCTGGCGCCGCTGTCATAGACATTGTAACGCAGGTAGCTGCCTCCCGACCCGGTCCCACCTCCGTTATCAATGGAGAAAAGATGCACGTTGTTGTTCGGCACCGTGTAGGTAAACCAGGCGTCAATCGTCAGCGCCGTCAACCCGCTCAATTGCGCCGGTGGCAGGCTGACATACGTTCCGCTGGTCCCGTCCAGAACCACGCTGCCCGAGCCGTCAAAGGCCGCCGCCCCGCGCAACGTGCCCGTGTAGCCACCCACCGAGTCCACCACGTTGGTTCCATTGGTCCCGCTAAAGCTGTAGCGACTGACCAGCGTCGCCGCCGTGGCCGAGAGGCACGTCAATGCGAACGCGGCACAACCCAGCGCGGCATTCAAAAACGATGCCCGGGTCGGTTGGCGCCGGCGGCCCCGGTTCTGCCGGGCAGCGCGGCGGAATGTTGCGTGGGCAAATGCGGATATCCGGGGGAGAACATCAGTGGCAGGTCGGTGATTCATGGTTGCATGCGGTTGGTTGTCGGAGATGCCGGTTGAATCAAACCATTCAACGACATTTCCGGGTTCTTCCATGCACGCGCCATTCCGGGGACAAAACCTGCCAGAATTTTTCAGGGACGGTCAGCCTCGGGAAAGTGAAACGGTCCGGTGCGCCAGTGCACAGCCCTCCAATCCGGCAGCGGCGTTTCGGCCGGCGCGCACGAAGGCAGGGAGCGCGAAGCTAAAAACAAGGCGGAAGCCATCTCCCCAGATGACTTCCGCCATTCCCCCACCAACCCAAAACTTGTGCCTCCGGATTACGCGTCCGCCCCCACCGGCGCCACCACCGAACCGGCCGCCCGGTTCTGCGCCCGCCCTTTGCGCCAATTGGCGCGGTGATGCAACACCCATTCCACCAACGCCGACCCGAAGCCGATGTCGCGGCCCGCCTTTTCCGACTCCAGCCATTGTGCCGGAGGCTTTCCTCACGCTCCGCCTGCCATTCCTCATACAGGCGCATCGGCGACGCCAGGCCGCCCGCCTTTGCGTTCGCGGCGCGACCCAAAAGTGACGCCTTCAGGTTCCGATGAAGGACTGCCCTGACGGCATGTGCCCTTGCGGCCAGAAGGCCGCCCTGAAGCATTTCCGCCGTTCACGCATGGGAAGCCACCATAGCCGGTTTCCCGCCGTGGCGGACGTCATGAAAGTTAACGATGCCTGCCCTTATGGAGCCGGAGCGGTCGCGGGAGGATTTTCAACCAATTTCGTTGCTTCGCCCAGAAGGATGCGGGCGAAGACCCAGTCATACCACATGCCAACTCCTGGCATGCCGCGATCCAGACCACTTTGAAATTCCCGCTCAACGAGCTGCCGACCTTCGGTCAGCTGCTCACGGGCTTCGGCCAGCTGGCCGTTCCGGCAGGACGCCATCGCCAGAATCAATCGAACGGTCGCAGTCCGCACGGTCGCCTCCTTCGGATTCATGCCTTGACGGCAATACGCCTCGGATTCCTCGAACTGGCCGTTGCGATATTTCCACAGCGCGATGGGAATGGCCGCCCAACCGGTGCGGACCGAGGCGGGCTGCGCATCCGTCCATTGCTGCACCAGACTTCCGAGCGGCTGCAATTGCGCCAGCGTGCTTTCGTGCACGGGCGGCAGGAGGCACGTTTTCAAAATCCGCCCCGCCGCGTCGCCGTTGGTCTCGCTCATGAAGCGCGCCACGGCTTCTTCCCGGAAGCGCTCGTAGCCGTCCAGGTTTCCGCTCTCGACCAACACCACGCCGCAGGACTGGTAATCCAACGTGACCGGGCCCCACGGATCGAGCTTGTCAATCTCCATCAGCGCCGAAAAGCGATCGGCCGACTCGCGCCACCGGCCCTGGAGCGCAAGCCATTCACCGACGGAACGCAACGCCGCCACGCCGTCAAGGCTCGGCCGCTTCGGCGGCGTCTTCATCGCCTCGACCAGCCGCGCCGCACCGGCAAAATCGCCCTGGTTCACCAGCATCACGGCCTCGGTCAGCTTCTCGCGCGCCTCCGCCTGCCGGCGCAACTGGGCTTCGTTGGCCCGCGCTTCCTCCGCCTTGAAGAACATCCAGGTCGCGGTTCCCAGCCCCGCAATCAATGCCAGCGCCACCGCCGTGCCCGCCGCAAAAACCACCTTGTTCCGGCTCACGAGCTTTTGGAAGCGATACAGCCGGCTGGGCGGACGCGCCGCGACGGGCTCGTTGTTCAGGTAGCGTTCCACGTCCAGCGCGAGTCCGTTCGCCGTGTCGTAACGGCGCGCGCGATCCTTCTCCAGCGCCTTCATCACGATCCAGTCCAAATCCCCCTTGAGCAGCGAGATCAACTGGGGCGGCTCCTCGTGGCGATGTTCAGCGGTGGCCCTCAGTTCCGTGCCGTGCAGCGTGGTCAGAACCAGCGACGGCCGTTGCGGCTCCTTTTCGCGCAACGTGCGGCGGAATTCGTCGAGGCCGGAACGCATCAGCGTGGTGCCGTCAAAGGGTGTCTTGCCGGTGAGCAATTCGTATAGCAGCACGCCCAGGCTGTAGATGTCGCTGCGCGTGTCCACGTCCAGCGCGCAGAACTCCGCCTGCTCGGGGCTCATGTAAGCCGGCGTCCCGATGAGCTGCTCGTGGGGTGTAAACAACGTCTGGTCTGTCAGCCGTCCTTCGATGGCCTTGGCGATGCCGAAATCAATCACCTTTGGGAGCGGCTTCCCATCGTTCAGGGTGACCAGGATGTTCGACGGCTTAATGTCGCGGTGAATGATGCCCTTCTGGTGTGCGTGCTGGATCGCATGGCAGACCTGGATGAACAACTCCAGCCGCTGCCGGGTGTTGTGATTGTTTGCGTCGCAAAACTCGGTGATCTTCGTCCCGCGCACCAGTTCCATCACGAAATACGGCCGGCCCGTTCCGGTCGCGCCGGCGTCCAGCACGCGCGCGATGTTGGGATGATCCATCAGTGCCAGCGCCTGCCGTTCGGCGTCGAACCGCGCGATGACGCTCTTGGTGTCCAGGCCGAGCTTGATGATCTTGAGCGCCACGCGCCGGCGCACGGGCGCCTCCTGTTCGGCCAGGTAAACCACGCCGCAGCCGCCTTCGCCGATCCGTTGCAGAATCTTGTAACGGTCAATCCGGGCGCCAATCCATTCATCCGGCAAAGGTTCGCCGGACTTCGCGGCCGCCGCCGCCTCTCTCGGAAGTTCTTCTGCCGTCAGGGCAATTGCCGACCGCCCCCGGCTGAGCAAACGGTCCGCGTCTTCCTGTGACGCGAGCATCTCGTCCACGACGGAACGCAACTGCGGATTGCCCGCACAGGACTGGTCCAGATAGGCGCGGCGCTGCTCCGGGTCGGTCATGTGAATCGCCGTGAAGAAGATGGCGTCCTCGAGTTGTTTGCTGCCGCTCGTCACAATCGTTCAACCTCATCACGCGTCACCGGGCGTGGAAAACCTGCCAGAAAAACGCCCGGCCGGACCCGGTTCGCCACACGGGAACTGATTCACGGCCGAAGCATGACCCAAGCGCGCCGCCAGACAATGGTTAAGCGGGCTCTCACTCCTGCGCCTTCACCCACCGAAACAACCTCGCCTTGGCGCAAACCCACTGGCGGTAAACGGTGCGTTCGCTGATGCCGAGATTCTGCGCCACTTCCTCGTTGGTCAGGCCGCCAAAGAACTTCAGCACCACGACCCGCGCCTGCTCCGGATCTTCCTGTTCGAGCCGTTCGAGGGCCTCGTTGATCCGGAGCACGTCACCGTCCGGCGTGCTCTCGGCAACCTCAACGTCGGCCAGGTCCACCCGCACCTGATCCCCGCCGCGCTTGAGGCGGGATTTGCGGCGCGCCTTGTCCACGAGAATGCGCCGCATCGCATCCGCCGCCGCCCCGAAGAAATGGGCCCGATTCGCCCACGAACGGCTCCCCTCGCCGACGAGTTGCAACCACGCCTCGTGGACCAGCGCGGTTGGCTGGAGCGTGTGCCCGGCAGACTCACGCGCCATGCGCGCCGCCGCGAGCTGGCGCAGTTCGTCATACACCAGCGGCAGCAGCTCCTCGGACGCCTGCTTTTCGCCGCGCCCGACGGCCTGCAAGACCAGGGTGATGTCGCTCATGGATGAGCCATGTTGGCCGCCGCACGGGGCTTTGGCAACTTCCCAACCGCCGGGCAAATTTGCGGCCCCGCCCGCTCCTCGCCTCAGGCCACTGGGGTGGTCGCGGGCGAGCTGCAAGACTGCGGATTCTCGGATAACTCCAGGATTTCTGGAGCCACTCAAAATCCAGCAAGACTGTTTTGAAGACAAAAGGGTGGTCGAACTTGAACTGACCAAGAGGCTGAGTTCGAGAAGATAAAATGGTGCCCCGGCAAGGACTCGAACCTTGGACCAATTGATTAAGAGTCAACTGCTCTACCAACTGAGCTACCGAGGCAACCAAGGCCGCGTAGAATCATCGGCCCTTGGCGATTTGTCAATCCCGCGGTTTGAAAACGGGCTCAGAGATTTTCCGGCGCCTGCAAGAGGTCGGACACCCGCTTCAGCAAACGGCCCGCCGCCCCGCCATCCAGCACGCGATGATCGAAGCTCAAGGTCAAATAGGCCTCCGTCACCGGCACAAACTGGCCTTTGGCTTCATCCCAGCTCGGCACCTTGCGCCCGGCTCCGATGCCGAGCACGAGCGTTTGTTCCGGCAGCGGAATCGGCGTCGCCCAGATCAGACCGAACGTGCCGAAGTTCGTCACGGTGGCAATGGAACCGCCGGTCGCGTCGAGCGGCAGCTTCCGCTGATGCGCCAGACGGATGAGTTCATCGTAACGCGCCACCAGCTCGGCCAGCGGCTTCTTGTCCACGTCACGCAGCACCGGCACCAGCACGCCGTCCTCGGCTTCAACTGCGAAGCCGATGTCGATGGCGGGCGGATGAACGATTTTGGAGCCGATCAAACGGCCCGCCGGCGCGCTGTTTTCGCGCAGTGCAATCGCCAGCGCCCGCAGCGCATACAGCGCGGGACCGGGCTTGGGATTGGACGCCTTGCGATGCGCGAGCAAGGCCTCAAAGCACGCGGGCAATCCGACCGTCGCCAGGGGCCGCGTCCAGCTGCGCCGCATGGCGTCGGCCACGGCCACCCGCATGGAGGAGGCCGGGCTCATGCGCAGCTTTTCGAGGTTCGCGATGAATTTTTCCAGATCCTCGATGGTGACCCGGTTGGCCGCCCCGCTGCCGGCAATGCCGGCGACATCGGCGGCGTGCAGCCCCAGTTCATTCATGCGCGCCTTCATGCGCGGGGACATGAAGCTCGCTCCGGCCGCGTTGGCCGGCACCGGCAAGCCGCGCACGGTGGGCTGAACGGTCTTGTTTCCCGCCGGCGCCGCCGAGTTGGCGGAGGCCGCCGTGGTGGGCAACTGGTCTTCCGCGGGGGCTGCGGGCGCCGGTGCATCCAGCCCCGCGCGCGCGGCCTCTTCTTGGGTTACCTCGAGGTAACCCAGCACGGCGCCCACCGGATAACTCTCGTTGAGTTTGGCCAGGTAGCTTTGCACCCGGCCGCTGCACGGCGAGGCGACGGTCATGGTGGCCTTGCTGGTTTCCACTTCGATGATGTCCTGGTCCAGGCCGATGTCGCCGCCGGGCGGGACAAGGAAATTGATGACGGTGGCCTCGGCGATGGACTCGCCCAACTGCGGCATGATGATGGGAATTTGCGGCATAGGCTCGAATTACATGCACAAAAGACGCCGCGCGGCCTGCGCCACGCTGCGGGCGGTCGGACGGTGCGCCGCCCAGAGATTGGGATGATACGGCACCGGCGTATCCTTGGCGTTGAGGCGTTGGGGCGGTGCATCCAGCAATCCCCAGCCTTCGGCGGCCACCCGGGCCACCACTTCGGCGGTGACGCCGCCCCACGGCCATGATTCGCCGACGCACAAAAGGCGGCCGGTTCGCGCCACACTGGCCATGACCGTGTCGGTGTCGAGCGGTTTGACGGAGCGCAGATCCACGACCTCGATGAGCCAGCCTTCCGTGGCCAGTTCATCGGCGGCGGCGAGGGCCTCATGCACCATTGCGCTGTAAGCCACAATGGTCATGTCGCGGCCTTCGCGGGCGAGCCGGGCCTTGCCCACCGGCATGGCTTCGGTCGGCAGTTTGTCCGCCTTGAGGTGGTAGTAGAGCAGTTTGTGCTCGCAGAAAATGACCGGGTCATCAATGGCCACCGCCTCGAGCAGCATGCTGTAAGCATCCTCCACCGTGGCCGGCGTCATGACGACGAGCCCGGGATAATGGGCGTAAATGGTTTCCAAACTCTGGCTGTGGAACGGGCCGCTGCCCGAAGTGCCACCGAAGGGCAGCCGCACCACCAGCGGACACGGGACGTTCGTGCGCCAGTAGAGCGTGGCCGCCTGATTCACAATCTGGTTGAACGCCACCGTGGAAAAATCCGCAAACTGCATTTCCACGATCGGACGCAGGCCCTCAATGGCGGCGCCCACGGCGAACCCGGTGATGGCGTCTTCGCTGATGGGCGCGTCAATAACGCGGCCGGGAAATTGTTCCTGCAGGTTCTTTGTGGCCTTGAAGGCGCCGCCGAACTTGCCGACGTCTTCGCCGTAAATGAACACGCGCGGATCATCGGCCAGGGCCCTGGCTTGGGCTTCGCGGATGGCCTCGAGGTAGGTGATGCTCATGCGGCGGCCGCGCTCCTAGGCTTCGGTGTGAAGTTCATGCAAATGCGCACTCGAAATGGCGTTCCAGTCGTGCTGAAAAGGATCGGGCGCCCCTTCGCGTTGCACGGTCGCCACGATCGTCTCCACCTGCTGCACCGCCTCGTTCCGCAATTCTTCCAGTCCTGCGGCCGTCATCCACCCTTCCTGCAACAGCATGTCCTCGCTCGTCTTGAGACAATCCCGGCCGTGCTGGGCCTTGACCCGCGAATCGATGTAGCTGCCGTCATCATGCTCGCCATGACCGCACAGGCGAAGCAGGTTGGCGACCACCAACTGCGGCCCCCGCCCTTCCCGGGCGCGGGCCACGGCGCCGCCCACCGCCTGCAAACAGGCAATCAGGTCGGTGCCGTCAATCTCGACCCCTTCGATGCCGTAGCCGACCGCCTTGTCCAGCAGCGAACGGCAGGCGAACTGGCGGTCATTCGGCGTGGAATAGGCGTAGCGGTTGTTGGCAATCAGCATGACCAGCGGGAGTTTTTCGACGGCGGCCTGATTCAGCCCTTCGTGAAACGCTCCCGTGGAGGTGCCGCCATCCCCGAGACAGGTCGCGCCCACCACGTCGGTGATGCCGCGCAACCGGCGGGCGAACAGCACCCCATTGACGACGGAAATCATGGAGCCGAGATGGCTGATCATCGGCAGCAAACCATCCTGCGGCCGGCCCCGGTGCACGTTGCCGTCGCGGCTGCGCATCGGGCCCAAGGGCGAGCCAAGGTAGGTGCGCACGGCGTCGATGACCGGCTCGCCGAAGGCCAGCCGCCCCGCCATGTCGCGAATGCTGGGCGCAAAGACATCGCCCTTCCGCAGGTGAAGCCCTGCCGCCACGCTAAAAGCCTCCTGCCCGCGCCCCACGAACACGCCGCCGTGGATCTTGCCGGCGCGATAAAGGCTGGCCAGCTTCTCCTCCAAGACCCGGCTTAGCAGCATGATGCGATGGGCTTGGAGACAAAGCTCGCGAACTGAGATTGTTTGAGGCGGTGCGGGTTTAAGCGCCGTCTGAACCATGGCAAAAGGTTAAGCTCCCGCGCCCCGGACTGGCAATGCTTCTTTCCTCGCGTTCGCTGTCTCACCTTCGCCGCATTTTGTCTCAAATTCGTTCAGTCGCGGCCCGCCACGGGCGGACGAACGTCCTCCGTGCACGTCCGCTCCCGTCCCACAATCGCTGTTCTTTGCCGGACAAGAAATGTTGGTGTCGAATCTGCTCCGTGAAGCGGCGTTTGCTGCGAAGGCAAACCATCGTGTCATAAATAAGTTCATGGATTCACCGCTCCGTCGCATATTGCTCGTTGAGGATGATGTCGAAATGCCCGAAGTGCTCGGCGCGTTGCTGGAGCCCGACGGCATTTTGTTGTCCGCCGCCCAGACCGTGGAAAGCGCCTGGGCACGCATCAACCAGGAATCCTTCGAGCTGGTGCTGCTGGATTTGGGGCTGCCGGGGGCCAACGGCTTTGACCTGCTGCGCCGGCTCAAGCAGACGCCCGAGACCCAGGCCATCCCGGTGGTGGTCATCACCGCCTGGAACGGCACGGCCGACAAGCTGCGCGGTTTCGAACTCGGCGCCGTCGATTACCTGACCAAACCATTTGAATCCTCTGAACTGCGTGCCCGGCTCCGCAGCGTGCTGCGCAACAAGCAGCTTCAGGACGAACTGACCCGCACCAACCGTGAACTGACGTCCGCCCGGCTGGCCGCCGAGGCCGCGGGCCGCGCCAAGGCCGAATTCCTGGCCAACATGAGCCATGAAATCCGCACCCCGATGAACGGGGTCATCGCCATGGCGAGCCTGCTGCTGGAAACGCCCCTCAGCCACGAACAGCGCGGTTACGTCGAAACCATCCACGCGAGCAGCGAATCCCTGCTGACCATCATCAACGACATCCTGGACTTTTCCAAAATCGAATCGGGCAGGTTCGAGCTGGAGGCCATCCCCTTCAATCTCCGCGCGTGCGTCGAGGACGCGGCCGATCTGCTGGCCGCCAAGGCCGCGGAAAAACAGCTCGAGCTGGCCTGCGACATCGAGGCGGAAATCCCGGCGGAATTGATCGGCGACGCCACCCGGTTTCGCCAGGTTCTGGTCAATCTCATCGGCAATGCCGTGAAGTTCACCAACACCGGCGAAGTGGTGGTCACCGTCGAGGCCACCGCCGCCCCGGAAAACAGCAACGATCCCGACGCGACCTGGCTCATCCACACGGCGGTGCGCGACACGGGCATTGGCATTGCGCCTGACCGGATGGCGCGCATGTTCAAGTCGTTCAGCCAGGCGGACGCTTCGACGACGCGCCAGTTCGGCGGCACCGGACTGGGGCTGGCCATCAGCAAGCGGCTGGTGGAATTGATGGGCGGCAAGATGTGGGTGGAGAGCATTCCCAACCGCGGCTCGACCTTTCACTTCAGCATTCCCTTGCGGTCCGCGGCCAAGGCGGGCGCCGTCAGCTTGGATCCGCCGCCCCCCGAACTGGCCCAGCTGCGCCTGCTCATCGTCGAGGACAACGCGACCACCGGCCGGATTCTCTCGCGGCTGGCAACGCACTGGGGCATGAAGCCACGCCTCGCCGCCTCCGTTGAAACCGCGCTGGACTGGCTGCGCGCCGGCGAACAGTTTGACGTCGTGCTGGCGGATCAACAGTTGTCCGGGCCAGATGGCCCCGGGCTGGTGACAGCAATCCGCCGGCTGCCGGGACGGGCCAAGCTGCCCGTCCTCCTGCTGACCACCGTGGGCGCGCGCCTGGAGGCCTCCCCCGTCAACGGCCAGCCGGCCCTGGCAAGCGCGCTCACCAAACCCGTCCGCGCGGCCCAATTGCAGGAACGATTGGCGCAACTCGTGTCGGGCGCCAAACTGGCCACTCCGCAAACCCGGACGCCGTCGGCCGGAAAGCTCGATCCCAACCTCGCCACGCGCCTCCCGTTGCGCATCCTGGTCTGCGACGACAACGCCATCAACCAGAAGGTCGCCCAGCGGGTGCTCCAGCAAATGGGTTACCAATCCGCGGTGGCCAACCACGGCAAGGAAGCGCTGGACGCGCTCGACCGCGAACGATTTGACCTGGTGTTCATGGACTTGCAAATGCCGGAGATGAATGGCCTGGAAGCCACGGCCACCATTCGCGAACGGCAGGCGAAAACTTCGCGATTCCCAAATTACACCCCCCCGGTAATAATCGTGGCCATGACGGCGAGCGCCATGGTCGGCGACCGCGACAAATGTCTCGCCTCGGGAATGGATGATTATGTCGCCAAACCCGTCCGCCCGGAAGACCTCCGGACCGTCATCGAGCGATGGGGCGCGAAAATTCAGGAAATGCGCGGACCCCATTTGGACAACACCAGAAGCAACAACCGGAACGAATCAGAGCTGATGCCAGACCAACCGAACCCAGAACCCGTGGTGGACGCCGAACGGCTGATGGAGTTTTCCGACGGCACGCCCGAAAGCCTGCGCGAGTTGATCACCCTCTACCTCGACCAGACGGCCAAACAACTGGAGCAATTGCGCGCGGCCGTCGCCGCCGCCGATGCCCCGGAAGTCCGGCGCATTGCCCACAGTTCCGCCGGCGCCAACGCCACCTGCGGCTTTGGCCGGCTGGCCCGGGTGCTGCGCGAACTGGAACACCTGGGCGCCGCCGGAACGCTCGCCACCACCCCCGCCCTCTGTGATCAATGCGATCACGAATTCGCCCTGGTGCGCGAACAACTGAAGAACATTCTCGCCACGCCCGCGCAACTTGCTCCCCAATCATGAATCCCGAGTCGCAAAAGAAGGTTTTGATCATCGAGGACGACCAGATCGTCGCCAACATCTACCGCAACAAGCTCAGCGTGGAGGGCTTCACGGTGGAGGTGGCGCTAGACGGCGAATCCGGCATCGCCACGCTGCGCACGTTCCAGCCCGACGCCATTTTGCTGGACCTGATGCTGCCCAAGGTGACCGGCCTCGAACTGATGAAACAGTTGCGGGCCGAGGCGGACTTCGCACAGACCCCCATCATCGTCTTCTCGAACACCTACCTCACGAACATGGTGCAGGAAGCCTGGAAAGCCGGCGCCACCAAATGCCTGTCCAAGGCGAATTGCACCCCGAAACACGTGATTGAAGTGCTGCGCACCGCCCTGGGCATCACCGGCTCGGGCGCCACCACCATCCGGCCCGCCACCGCCACCGCCTCCAGCCCGGCCTCGAAACCCACCACGGCGACCGCCGCGGTCATCGTGCCCGGACGCCCGCCGGAACGCATCGCCCAAAGCGCGGAAAGCGACGCGGAATTTCAGGCCCAGTTGCGCCGGGATTTCATCCAGAGCCTGCCCAACACCCTGATTGCGCTCCGCGCCCAGATGCAGGGCCTGATCAAGGCCGACAGCGAAATGGCCCGCCTCAAACAGGTGCAGGAGCTTTACCAGCGCGTGCACGCCCTGACCGGCAGCGCCGGCGTGGCCGGCATGATGCTCATCGCGCAGATGGCCGACGCCACCGAAGCGCTGTTGAAGGAGCTTTACGAGAAGCCGAAGAACATCAACGCCTCGACCTTGCGGACCGTGGCAGGAGCGGTGGACTTTCTGGGCGTCCTGTTCGAGCGCGGCACGCTGCCCGACCGGCAGGAGGTTCCGCCGGTGAACATTCTGGTCGTGGACGACGAGGCCATTTCGCGCCGCGCCATCACCTACGCCCTCGAAAAAGCCAAGCTGAAATCCGTCAGCGTCGAAGATCCGCTGGTGGCGTTTCAAATGATCACGGAAAACCGGTTTGACCTGATCTTCCTCGACGTGGACATGCCGAACATGAGCGGGTTCGAGCTGTGCAGCAAGCTGCGCGCGTTGCCGGCCCACAAGAACACTCCGGTCATTTTCGTGACCAGCCTCACGGACTTCGAGAGCCGCGCCAACTCGACCATCAGTGGCGGCAATGACTTCATCGCCAAGCCGTTTCTGTTCATCGAACTGGCCGTCAAGGCCCTGGTCCATGTGTTTCGCGGCCGGGTGCTCGCGGCCAAATAGCCGGCGGGCTTTTGACTTCGCCCGCCGCCGTCCTTAAAGTTGGGCATGGACTCACTGCAAGCGCCGTGGCGCATTGATTACATCCTCGCCCCCAAACCGGTTCTCGACGAGAGCCTGTTCACGCGCATTGCCCAATCCAGCGACGACGAGGCCAACTACGTGATCGCGCGGGAGCGGACCTGCTACGCCCTGCTCAACCGCTATCCCTACAACGGCGGCCACCTGATGGTGGTGCCCTACAAACAAACGGCCGAGCTGGCCGGCCTGACGGAGCAGGAACTCACGGACCTGATGCTGCTGACGCGCCGCTGCCAGGCCGCGCTGAAAGAGGTGATGCGGCCCGAAGGCTTCAACATCGGCATCAACCTCGGCAAATGCGCCGGCGCCGGCATCGTGGAGCATCTGCACATCCACATCGTCCCGCGCTGGAACGGCGACACCAACTTCATGCCCGTGATCGCCGGCGTCGGCGTCTTGCCCCAGGCGCTGGCCGAGATCGCCGCGAAACTGCGCGCGGCCCTGGCCGGGGAAAAAGCGCCGGGCGTCGCGTGAATCATCCCATGCCTTGCCGGGGTTTCATGAACACCAAACACCGAAGCGCGCCGCTGCCGGATTTGCCGGTTCGCCCGTTCACCAATTCATCCATTTAACGATTCAACGCACCCATGCCCGTCGAAACGCTTCACTTTGAAAACGCCCGCGTGGCGCAGCAGCTTTACAACAACGACACCCGCAATCTGGCGGCCATCGAGGAGCAGCTCGGGGTCAAAACCACCTGCCGCGACGGCTGGATCACCCTCGATGGCGAGGCCGCGGCCGTCGAGCAGGCCAAACATTTGTTCCTGCAGCTGGAGGGCTCGCTCAAGGCCGGCACGCCCATTCGCCAGCGCGAGTTCAATCATGCCCTGCAAATCGTCAAACACGAGGGCGTGACGACGCTCAAGGACCTGATGAGCGACCGCATTCAGACGCATGAAAAGAAGGCGAGCGTCACCGCGAAGACCGTTGGCCAGAAACGATACGTGGAGGCCATTCGCAAGCATGACGTCACGTTTGGCATCGGCCCGGCCGGCACCGGCAAGACTTATCTCGCGGTGGCCATGGCGCTGGCCGCGCTGCGGGAGGGCAAGGTCGGTCGCATCATTCTCACCCGCCCCGCGGTCGAGGCCGGCGAGGCGCTGGGTTTCCTGCCGGGCGATCTTTACGAAAAAATCATGCCGTATCTGCGGCCGCTGCACGACTCGCTCCACGACATGATGCCCGCCGAGGAAATCCAGAAAAACACCGAGCGCGGCGTCATTGAAATCGCCCCGCTGGCTTACATGCGCGGCCGCACCCTGAACAACGCGTTCATCATTCTCGACGAGGCGCAGAACTCCACGGCCGAACAGATGTTCATGTTCCTCACCCGGCTGGGCATGAGTTCCAAGGCCGTAATCACCGGCGACGAAACCCAGATCGACCTGCCCGGGAACAAACACTCCGGCTTGATCGAAGCCCATCGCGCGCTGCGCAACATCGACGGCATCGCCATCTGCGAATTCACCAAGCGCGATGTCGTCCGCCACCCGCTCGTCCAGCGCATCATCAGCGCCTACGAGGAGCACCGCGGCAAGAAGCGGGAGGGATGATGCCTCGCCTTGTCACCAATGCCCGGGGCTCCCGCGTTGACGCCAGATCCGGCCCGCCTGGACCGCTTGGTGTTCCGGCCAGCTTGGAGTTGATCAACCGCCAGCGGACCACGCGCCTCAACGTTCGCCGGCTCACGCCGATTGCCGAAGCCGCGCTGGCCGAACTTGGCGTGGCGGGCTGGGATCTGACCTTCTACTTCGTCGGTGCGCGGAAGATGGCCGCGCTCAACCAAATTCATCTCGGGCACGAGGGCTCGACGGACGTGATCACGTTCGACTACGGCGAGCGGCCGCCGCGCAAAACGCCGCGCCTCCTGCAGGGCGAAATCTTCATTTGCCTCGAGGTGGCGATGGTGCAGGCCCGCGAGTTCCGCACCACCTGGCCGGCGGAAACCGTCCGCTACCTCGTTCACGCCCTGCTCCACCTCTGTGGTTACGACGACTTGCAACCGGCGGCGCGCCGGGAGATGAAACGCCTGGAAAACCGGCTGGTCGGCCGGCTGGCGCGGCAGTTCGACTTGGCCGCACTCGCCCAATAACCGCCGCCGCGGCCCGCAACCCTGCGAAAACCGGCGCGCCTTCGCTTGAGCAATCCGCAGCCCCCCCCTAGACTGCCCGCATGGAACAAAAGAGCCTGCTCGCCCGCGTCCGGACCAACTTCCTGACCGGCCTGGCGGTGTTGCTCCCGGCGTTCATCACCATCGCCATCGTCAAGTGGCTCTTCGGCACCATCACCACCGTCACCGACCTGCTCCTGTTTTTCCTGCCCAAGGACTGGACCCACGCCAACGACGGTCTCGGCGAGATGTTCTGGTATTACAGCTTTGCGGCGTTTGCGCTGGCCGTCCTGCTCGTGGCCTTCGTCGGCTCGCTCACGCGTTATTACATCGGCAAAAAGCTCATTGCGTGGTTCGACGCCGCAATGCTGCGCGTGCCGCTGCTCAACAAAATTTACGGCACCATCAAGCAGGTGAACGAAGCCTTCAGCACCGGCACGAAAACCGCCTTCAAAACCGTCGTGCTCGTCGAGTTCCCGCGCTCCGGCATCTACTCGCTGGGCTTCATCACCAGCGAAAACCACGATGAAATCCAGCGCAAGACCCGCGAGGACGTGGTCTGCGTGTTCATCCCCACGACGCCCAACCCAACTTCGGGCTGGTTGGTCTTCGTCCCGCGCCAGCAGGTCACGAAACTCAACATGTCCGTCGCGGACGGCATTAAATACATCATCAGCGTCGGCTCCGTGACGCCGGAATTCATCGGGCAGCCGGTGCCACCACCCATGGATCCCAATGTCCCGCCGGTTGTGACCCCGCCGCCGCCAATCAGCCCGGGGCCTTAATCCAAGGTGCGCAGCCCGCCGGAACTCCATGCCCTCCCCGGTTTCATCCTCCAGCGCGCGTTTTGAATCCACGACTGGAATCATTCTCCGCACGCGGCCGCTGACCGAAACCAGTCTCATCGTCCACTGGCTCACACCCGAACGGGGCCGCGTGGCCACCGTCGCCAAAGGGGCGCGCCGGCCCAAATCAACCTTCCACGGCAAGCTCGATTTGTTCTACCACTGCGACTTCAGCTTCAGCCGCAGCGCCCGCTCGGAACTGCACACCCTGCGCGAAGTGGTCGTGCGCGACACCCACGAAAAACTCCGGCACGAACTCGGCTGGCTGCAGCAGGCCGCGTATGCCGCCGCGCTCATCGAGCAAACGACGGAAACGGACACGCCGCTGCCGGAGGTTTATGCACTTTTCGCCGGGATGCTTGGTTTCCTGCCCGGGCAACCGGCCCGGCCGCGCGCGGTGTTCGCCTTCGAGTTGAAGCTGCTGCGTGAACTGGGCCTGGAGCCCGATGTGGCGGACACGAAACTGACCGCCGCCACGCGCGAATTGATCCACGCACTGACGAACGAGGACTGGTCGCAATTAAATGCCCTGCACGCAACTGCCGTCCCAGTGCGCGAACTGCAACAGTTCCTGCACGGATTCCTGATCTATCACCTGGGCAAGTTGCCGAAAGGGCGGCACCCCGCCATCACCGGCTGAAACATTGGAAGATTTTTCTCGAAACGCAATGTGCTGACGGTGGCGTCCTGCAAATCGCCACGCGCACGCGCCTCACAGTCAGTGCGGCAGCGCGGCGTCCTTCACCTCCGGCTCCACCCACTTGCCATGTTCGCGGATCAGGTCCACGAGCCGGTCCACCGCCTCGGTTTCGGGGATGTTGAATTTGATGGGCGTCTTGCCGACGTAGAGGTTGATCTTGCCGGGCGCCCCGCCCACGTAGCCGAAGTCCGCATCGGCCATTTCGCCCGGGCCATTCACGATGCAGCCCATGATGGCAATCTTCACGCCCTTGAGATGATCGGTGCGCGCCTTGATCCGCGCCGTCACGGTCTGGAGGTTGAACAGCGTCCGCCCGCAGCTCGGGCACGCGACGTAATCGGTCTTGAACGACCGGCAGCCGGCCGCCTGCAAAATGTTGAAGGCCAGCCGCAGCGATTGTCCACCGCCCGCTTCGCCCCGCACGAGAATCGCGTCACCAATGCCGTCCGCGAGCAGCGAACCGATGTTCACCGAAGCGCGGAGCAAGGCGATGTTCGGCGCGAGCGGCACCGGCTCGAAGCGCAGGCAATCCTTGAGCAGGATGGGATTATTGCGGCCCAGCTCCTTCAGCTTCGCCACCAGCAATCGGAACGCCGTGATCGGCGGCAGCGGCGTGCCGTCCTTGACCGTCACGAGCTGCGTGTCGCAGTTGATCTGTTCGCTGGCGAGGGGCTGCGTGGGGTCGATTTCGAGGAGGTTCAAATCCTCATAAACCGCCTCCGGCTTCACGTCGTCCTGCGGGCGGATTTTGGGCGCAACCTTGTCCCACGTGGCGCGGGTGACCACGACGCGGATCAACTGTTCGCCGCCGCACTTGACGCCGTCGGCCAGTTCAATCTCGGGCGTCACGCGTCGCTCGAAGTGGAACGGATCAAAGGGCGGTGTGGCATTGGGAATGCGGAATGAAGCATTGGTCAGCACCGGCACCTGCGCCAGCAAATCGCGGCACACGGGAATTTCGTGTGGCGAATCTTCCGTGAGCGAAACGCGGATGGTGTCGCCGAGACCGTCGCACAGCAATGATCCGATGCCGATGGCGCTTTTGATGCGGCCGTCCTCGCCTTCGCCGGCCTCGGTCACGCCGAGGTGAATGGGATAATTCCAGTCCGGCCCTTCCTGCGCCAGCCGGGCGACGAGCAGGCGGTAGCACTCGATCATCACCTTGGGGTTGCTTGACTTCATCGAGAACTTGAAGTTGTGGAAGTCGTGCTGGCGCGCGATGCGGGCGAATTCCAGGGCGCTTTCCACCATGCCGAGCGGCGTGTCGCCGTAGCGGTTCATGATGCGGTCCGAGAGCGAGCCGTGATTCGTGCCGATGCGGAGCGCGCGGCCAAGCTGCTTCAACTTGAGCACGAGCGGGGTGAACTTCTCCTCGATGCGCGCCAGTTCGGCGGCGTAGGCCGCGTCGGTGTATTCCTTGACGGCAAATTTTTTGGAGTCGGCGTAGTTGCCGGGATTGACGCGGACGACTTCGACCCAGTTGGCGGCTTCCATCGCCGCTTCCGGCTTGAAATGGATGTCGGCCACGATGGGCACCCGGCAATCGCGCCGGCGCAGTTCGGCGACGATGTGCTGCAAATTCGCGGCGTCCTTCACGGTCGGGGCCGTGATGCGCACGATCTGGCAGCCGACCTTCACCAGGTCGAGCGTCTGCTGCACGCAGGCGGCGGTGTCCATCGTGTCGCAGGTGATCATGGACTGCACCACAACGGGATGATCGCCGCCCATGATCACGCCGCCGCGGGCGGGGTCGCCGACGACGACTTCGCGGGTGTGGCGGCGTTGGAAAAGCCAGGGGGATTCGCAGTATTTCATGGCGGGAAACTACTTGACCGGCGCGAAGACGGGCGACTCGGGACGGCTTTGACGGGCGCTGCGCACCCAGTCGCCGGTGTCGAAGAATGCGATGTAAATCATGAAGCCGATCAGCAGAATCGCAAACCCGTTTTGAATGAAGGTCAGCAACCTGGGACTGACCGCGCGTCGCCGGATGGCTTCCACCAGGGCCAGCACAATGTGGCCACCATCCAGCACGGGCAGCGGCAGCATGTTGAGCAGTGCCAGATTCACGTTCAACACCACACTGAACCAAAGCACCTTGCGCCATCCCTGCTCGTCCTCAAACAGGTTTTTGTAAACGCGAATGATCATCACGGGGCCGCCCAACTGTTGCAGGCCGACGTCGGACTTGCGCGACGTGACGGTGCGAACGGTGCTGACGATTTGCATGACGCTGTCCTTCACCTGCTCCCATGGATTGGGGTGGATGATCTGCACGTCATCCTTGGTTGCGAGTGACAGGATGCCAAGGGAGGGCGCGGCATCCTTCGGCTGCACGGGCCGCACGGGGCGCAACTCCAAATCCAACGTTTTTCCCTCCCGCTGCACGGTCAGCCGCAGCGGCGCCGCAGCGGCGTTGGTGCAGGCTTCTTCCGCGTCGAGAATGGGGATGTAGCAGTAAACCCGTTCACCGTTGAGGCCGACGATTTCATCACCGTGCCGCAAACCGCCCAGGGCCGCAGGGCTGTTGCTCGCGACCTCGTCAACCACCATGTCCTGAGTGGGCGCAATGAGAATTTTGCGCAGCGCCTTGCGCTCATACCATTTGTTCGTGCCGATGAAAGGCTCCGGGTAAGCCGTGAATTCCTTGCCGGCGCGCACATACTTGACCGGGATGTTCGTGCCCTCGCTGGAAATGATGCGCCAGGTGATGCTGTCCTGCGTCACGCCCGCAAAATGTTCGACCGGATGGCCATCGACCTCGATAATTTTGTCGCCCGGGCGAATGCCGGCCTGATAGGCCGGCCCGGCGGGATCGGCCCAGCCTACGGTGGTGTTGCTCTCGGAAGACGAGACCGGCCGGCCCACCCCCCAAACAATGACGGCGAACCCAACGGCCAGGAGAAGGCTGAACAATGGACCTGCAAAGGCCACGATGATTTTGTCCAGCGGCGAAATCGGCGGCAGCGCCGCCGTGGTCTGCTCCCCCTTGCCTTCGATGGCTTCCATCGTGGCCATTTGCGGCAACGCAACGTAACCGCCGGCCGGAATCCAACCGAGCGCGTATTCGACACCCCCGGCCTTCGTTTTCCATATTGGTTTGCCGAACCAGATGGCGAAGCGGTCAATTTTCAGCCCCCGCCATTTGGCCGCAAGGAAGTGCCCCAATTCATGGACAAAAATCAGCGCATTGAAGAGCAGCAGCACTTCCAGAATAATAAAAAACACTTTCAAACCAGACATAATCGATGAACGCCCTGTTTGGGCGCGGCAATATAGCAACCAACCTTGCGGTAGCAACGGGAGAATCCGGACCCCTGCCCGGAAAAAGGTTTGCCCGGCGTCCGCTCCGGCCCACACTCGCGGCCGGACGATCCAGCCAATTCATGGCCACCAGCCCGCACAACGCCTCCAGTTCGCCGCCGTCAGCACCGGCCACCGGCGCCACCGTGGAGGTTTGGACCGTTGCCCTGGACGTTCCTTCAAAAATCGTCGCCGCGGCCCACACCATCCTGACGCCCGCCGAACAACACCGTGCCGGACAATTCCGCGTGGCGCCCGCCCGCCGCAATTATGTCGTGGCCCACGCCGCGTTGCGGCGCATTGTGGCGGATCGCCTGAGCCGCGCACCGGGCGAGGTGAACTTTCAAAACGGACCGCATGGAAAACCGGCGCTCGCCGCCGAATTGGGCGCCCATTTGGAATTCAACCTCTCACATTCCGGCGATTTTGCCTTGGTGGCGGCGAGCCGGACCGCACCCGTCGGCGTGGACGTGGAGCGGGTTCGCGCCTTCCCTGACGCACTGGCCATCGCGCGAAGATTTTTCACTCCCGCGGAGGCCGCGGTCCTGTCGGATTTGTCCGGCCCGGAACAGGTCACGGCCTTTTTCACCCTGTGGACGTGCAAGGAAGCCGTGGTCAAAGGCACCGGGCAAGGCATCGCCCACGCTTTGTCACGTTTTGAATTCGCTTGGGGAACCCCGCCCGCGCTGCGATCCGTTGACGGCGGCGCTAAAGCGGCGGAGCAATGGAGTTTGCATTCGTTCCAGCCGGCCGCCGGTTACGTGGCTGCGGTGGCTGTTGAAGCGTCCAATGCCCGGTTCATCCTTCGCGAATTTTCGTGGGTGGCCTGAATCGGACCATGGCGCACCGCCGGACCGCGCGCCTTGCATCAACTCAATGCTCCAACACGCGATAGAAACGCAGCGGATGCTTCAGCGCGTCCGGATCCTGGAGCAGCAAGGTGCCATTGGTGAAGCTCAGGCCGTTCGCCAGCGTCGTCCAGTCCACCAGGTTGGTGCTCGCCTGAAGTTCAAAATGGGCGACGTCATCAGGCGAAAGCGAGCCGCCGTCGGCGTCGGCTGAATCGAGTTGCAGGGTGCCGTCCGGAAGCAGCGTCGGCGCCGTCAGCCGTTGCGGGACGCGCACGGTGAGCAGCGCATTGCTGCTGGCCGCGTTGCCCGCGTCGTTGGTGACGAGCACCGAGTAGAGACCGGAGTTGGTGCGCGTGACGTTGGCCAGCGACAGGACCGCCTGCGTCGCGCCCGGGATCGCGTCCCCATCCTTCTGCCACTGATACAGCAAGGGTGGCGTGCCGAAGACAGACACGCCCAACGTGACATTTGCGCCACCCAGCACGTTTGTGCCGGCGGGTTGCGCAACGAGGGCGGGCGCAACCGGCGTAAGGATGAGTTGGTCCACCCAGGCGGCATCCTGCCCGGCACTGCCGCTCCCGTCCTTGGCATAGGTCCATTGGAGGATTTGATTTCCCGGCGGCGTGGTGAGGGTGCACTGCTGCCAGCCGCTTTCGCCGGAAAGGTTCGTCAGCACCACGCCACCCGCCGCGAAGGTCAGGAAATCGTGGTTCGTTTCGGACGACACCTTCCACCAGAAGCTGACGGTCAGCGGCCCGGCCACCCACAGCCGCATGGACGACGCCGTGTTGTCACCGATCTCGGCGCTTTGCGCGGCATTGATGCCGTCGTGGCTGACGCCGGTCTGGCCATACCATTGCGGACTGCCGCGCGAACTGACGACCAACGCCGGCGTGTCGAGCGCGTCCGGCAAGAGCACGGCGGGAAACGCGCGCGTCGTCAGCAGCGCCAAGGTGAGGTAGGTGGAACCGTCCAGCGCGCTCACGCCGCTCAACCCCGGCGGGACATTGGTCAGCAAGGGTGCATTGGGCGTCCACGCCCAGGGCAAGACCGTGCCATTGGTGCGCTCCGCCGCATTGGCGCAAACGGCCGCCATTCCGGGCAGATTGGTGGATGCGTTGTAATAGATGCCCCAGTTCTGCATCGTGCCGTCGCGTTTCAGGACCGAGCCGTAGCTGCTTTCCAGGGCGAGGTCCAGCACGTTGGAGTTAGCGGAGGCCGGCGGCGCGATGCCGCTGCCCGCAGTGGTGAACACGGTGCCGTCCGCGCGCAACGCGGCAAAGCCATTGTTGAATCGCGTCAACGCCACAACATTGGTCAGTTGCGGATATTGGTTGGTTTCGCCGGTGCTCGAGAGTCGAATCACCGTTCCGTCTGCTTTCAAAAACGTGCCGCCGGCGGAATCCGCCTCGACCGCCACCACGCCCGCAAGTCCCGCCACAGCGTTGGAGAAGGCCGTGCTGACATTCCACGTGGCCACGGTTCCGTCCCCCCGCAACGCCAGCCGAAAAGGATAGCCCAGCGCGACCTGCACCACATTGGTGACATTGGCGGGAATGTTCGTGCTCTCCAGTCCCCACACCGTAACCGTGCCGTCCGCACGCAGGGCGGCCGCCAGCTGCGGGCCTGCCGCCACGGCCACGGCATTCGTCAGGCTCGCCGGCACGTTGGTCAGGCTGTAGGTGCTGTTGCCCCACGCCACCACCGAAACGGGCATCAGCGTGGCGATCGAACTGGTCACCGCGCCAAAGGCATTGCTGGCAATGAAACGGTATTGCCCGCCGCTGTTCATGCGCACCGGAGCGAACGGCAAATCCGCGTTCGTGGCCGCGGCGAGGTCCTGACCGTTGAACTGCCATTGGCAATGCAACGGGCCGGAGCCGATGGGCACGGCGGTAAATGTGAACGCGCTGCCAACAGAGGGGCGGTTAGTGGCGGCCGGGAAGCTGAGCAACGCCGGCGCGCCGTCGAGCACGGTGACCGGCACGGGCACGCTGGTGGCCACGCCGAACGCGTTGCTCACGGTGAGCTGATAGACGCCGGCGTCGGCAGCCTGCGCGGCGGTGATTGACAGGCTCGCATCGGTGTCCGGCAGGTTCGTGCCGTTCAACGACCACGAGTAAAACAGGGGTGCGGCTCCGCTGACGCCCGCATTCAACGCAAAGGGGCTGCCGGTAAACGCCGTCCCGCCGACCGGCTCGCGCAAAATCACGGGTGCGCCGTCACCGACCAGGGCGAGGCTGTGCGCCGAGCCCGCTGCGATGGCCACCACGTTGGACAACGCCGCGGGAACATTCGTCTGGCCGTATGAATTCAATCCCCAGGCGACCACCTGACCGTTCGACCGCAGCGCCAGCGAATGACCGCCACCTTGAGTCGCGGGAGAAGTGGCGGTGGCAATCGCCGTCACATCGGTCAAACTCGCGGGCACGTTCGTTTGCACCGGGTATACCAGGTAGGAGCCCCAAGCCACCACGCGCCCATCCGCCTTCAAGGCGAGACTTGAATTGTAGCCCGCGGCAACCGCCACCACGTTGCTGAGGCCGGACACCAGACTGAAGTCACTGGACAGTTTCACGCCACCCGGATAGTAGGCGCCCCACTGCACCACGGTCCCGTCACTGCGTGTCGCGAGGCTGTAGCCGACCCCATCCGCAATGCTCGTGAGCTCGGACAGGCCCACCGCCGGCGCGGGAATGTTGCGCGTGGTGCCCCATTCGTAAACGGTTCCTTCCCGGCGCAACGCGAGGCTGTGATTGTTGCCACCAGTGACGGCCACCACGTTGCTTACGGTGGCCGGCACATTCGTCACCGTTCCTGTGCCCCACGAGACGACCGTCCCGTCCGCCAGCGTGGCCAGCGCATGCAAGTTGCCGGCCCCGATCGCGACCACGTTGGTCAGGCCGGGCGGAACGTTGGTCACCGGACCGCCGCCCCAGACGACCACGGTGCCGTCGCCCTTCAACGCAAGCGAAAACGCGGCGCCACCGGCGATCGCCACCACGTTGCTCAGACCCGGCGGCGGCAGGGCCTGCCCGAGGCTGTTGTTGCCCCAGGCGGCGACGGGTCCAAACGTCAGCCAGGCGCTGCTGCTCACCGCCACGCCCACGGCGTTGCTGACGGCGAATTGATACCCACCGAGGTCATTGGTTCCGACGGCGGCAATGGCGTAACTCGCATTCGTGGCGCCCGGAATGTCCGCCCCGTTGAAACGCCATTGATACGTCAGGGCGGAGCCCGCGCCCGCCGCGGTGAATGTGGTGGGCAGACCGCACGGCACGGAACGGCCGACGGGTGGCGTCGTCACGGAAGGCGGGACCAGCACCGCAAGCGCCGCGTTGGAGCTGGTCACCGAGGCACCCGCGTTGGCCGCCACCACCGTGTAATTGCCCGCATCGGCCGTCTGCGCGTTTGAAATGCCCAGACTCGCCGTCAACGCGCCGGTGATGCGGGCGTTGTCAATCAGCGGCGAGCCGTTGAGATACCACTGATAGCGGATCGGCTCCGAGCCTTCGGCTGCCGCGCTGAACACCACGTTGGAACCCACTGCCGTAATCTGGCTCACCGGCTGGAGCGTGAACGCCGGCGGAATCAGCACCGTCAAGCTCGCGACCGTGCTGGTTGCGGTGCCGGCGGCATTGGACGCCACCAGCCAGTAGTTCGCCGCGTCGTCGGTCAGCAAATTGGAAACCGTCAGCGCAGGCGTGGTCGCGCCGCTAATGCGGTCACCGTCCAGCAAAGCCGTGCCCGCGCGGAACCATTGGTAGCTCAGCGGCTCGCTGCCCGTCACGCTGGCGGTGAAGGTGGCATTGCTGCCCACAAGATTGGTCTGGTTCGCCGGCGGTTGGGCAATGACTGGCGGCACGATGAAGACGGTGACCGTCGCCACGGCGCTGGTGGCCGCGCCCAAGCTGTTGGTGACGATGAACGAATACCCGCCGGTGTCGGCCAGCTGGGCGTTGGCAATGCTCAGGCGGCTGGTCCGCGCGCCGGAGATGCGGCCGCCATCGGCCAGATTGGTGCCGTTGAAACGCCATTGATAATCAAGCGGCAACTGCCCTCCCGCCGCGCCCGCAAGCTGGAAGGTGGCCGCCAGCGGCACGGCCACATCGGCGGGTGACGCCAGCACGGTGGGCGGACCGCCATACGGCACCTGGTTCTGGTAAATCTGGATGTTCGCGTCGTAGGCGTTGCAAAAGACAAGGTCCGGACGACCGTCGCCATCGAGGTCGCCCGCCGCGATGCCCCACGCGTTCCAACCGGTGCCGAAATCCACGCGCGGCAAAAACGAGGCGCTGGTGAAACTTCCCGGCGTGCTGGCGTTCTGGAAGATGGCCATGTAGCTGGGCAGCTCTCCCACCACGCCAATGTCCGGCTTCCCATCGCCATTGAAGTCCGCCACCGAAACGGTGTGCATCCAGCCGGGCGTGCCAAAGTCCACGTGAGGCGCAAAGGAACTGGCCGTCAACGCGCCGCCGCCGACGTTGCAATACACGTTGATGGCATTGCTCTGCACCGAACCGACCACGAGATCGAGCTTGCCGTCGCCATCCAAATCAACGGCGGCAATGGTGGAGGCATTGATGCCAGCCGGCAGGTCGATGCGCGGTGCAAAGGAGGCCGCCGTGAGCCCCCCCGGCGTGGCCAGATTGGGATAAATCGAAACGGTGTTGTTGTCGGAGTTGGCCACCGCGAGGTCCGGTTTCCCGTCGCCGTCCAGATCGGCCAACGTCGCTTCATACGGTCCGCCGGGTGCCGCGAGCACCACGGGTGCCGCAAACGAGGCGGCATTCAACATCCCCACCGTGCCGACGTTGTGAAAGATCGAAATGGTCTTCGCGCCGTAATTCAGCGCCACGAGATCCGCCCGCCCGTCGCCGTCCAGATCCGCCGCGGTGACAAAGCGACAATCACTGCCGGTGGCCAGGCTGAAGGCGGGTTCAAACGAACTGCCCGTCAACGTCCCCGGCACGGCGAGATTGTGAAACACGGAAACCCGCGCGCCGTTCACTTCCGCGGCCACCAGGTCCAGCCGCCCGTCGCCATCCAAATCCACCGCCCGCAGCCGATACGGCGTGCCACCCGTGCCGGTGCCGGGAAACGGCAGATCCAGCCGCGCCGCAAAGGAAGCCGCGCCCAGCAGCGCGCCGTTGGAGCTGAGGTTCCGAAAAATCGCAACGGCGTGATTGTCCCCCGTGACCAGCGCAATCTCCGGTTTGCCGTCGCCATCCAAATCCGCCACGACGCACGAGCCCGGGCCGCCGCCGGTGCCAAGGTTGAAGCTGGACGCAAAGTTGGTGGTGGCCACGTTGGCGCCGCTGCCGGTGAACGTGGGCTCGAAGAGCGCATCGGAAGCGGCCACCAACCCGCCCACGGCCACCGTGATCGGACCGAAGGTCGCGCCGACCGGCGCGCGCACTGTGAGTTGCGAGGCGCTGGCCGACAGCACGGGCGCCGCGACCGCGCCGAAAAAGACCCGGTTGCTGACCGCGACCGGATTGAAATTCGTGCCCGTGATCGTGACCACGGCGCCGGGACTCGCCATCGTCGGGGTGATGCCGGTGATGAACGGCACGCCCGACGGCGGCAGTTCCACGGTCAGCGCGGCATTCAGGCTGTAAGCCACCCAGCCCGGGCTGCTCACGCCCACCGAATAAAAGCCGGCCTGCGCGGGCTGCACGTTCGTGAGCGTCAATACGGCGTTGGTTTCATCCGCCAGCAGGTTGGTGCCGTTGAGATACCATTGAAACGTCGTGGGCGGCGCGCCCGTGGCCGTCACGCTGAACGTCGCGCGGCCACCCCAAAGCACCGTCTGCGCCTGGGGCTGCTGCAAAATCACCGGCGGCAGTTGCACCGTCAGCACCGCCGGCGCACTGGTCACGCTGCCGTAAAGGTTCGTCACCACAACGGCGTAGCTGCCCGCATCCGCCGCCTGCACATTCGTCAAAACCAGGCTGACATCCGTGCGGCCGGGCAAGTTCGTGCCGTTGAACTGCCATTGGTAAGCCAGCGGCGCCGTGCCGCCCGCGCTGACATTGAAGGTCGCCGTGTCATAAGCCTTGACCGTCTGACTGATGGGCCCGGCGACAACGGCGGGCGGCAGCCACACCGTCAGCACGGCATTGGTGGTGGCGCTCCCGTGCGAATTGCTGACCGTGATCTGGTAGGTGCCCGCGTCGGCCGCATCGACGTTGTTGAGGGTTAGTGTTGAACTGGTCGCGCCGGTGATGTGCGGGTTGTCCATCAGGTTGGTGCCGTTCAGCGACCACTGATACGTGAGTGTGCCCGGGCCGGTGGCGGCCACGGTGAACACGGCATTCGCTCCAGCCAGCACGCTCTGATTTTGCGGCGCGGTGGTGATGGTCGGATCCGAGGCTCCCCATGCGACCAGCGGGAGCAGGAGGAAATGCGCGAGGAAAACGTGCGTGCGGAATTTGCCCGGCAGAAACGCAGCCCGGTAATTCATAATGTGTTTGAAAACCTCACCCGTGTTGCGGCTAAAATGAATTTCTATGGAACCGCATGATACTCCCCAAGGCAACCGCCGTGCGCAAGGAGCGAGCCGACCGGGATGCCTACGCAATGTTACGGACGGCGCCGCACCCGGCGGGACCAGCGTTTGCATTTGACGGGAGGCGTTTGACCTTCCCCTACCACTTTGCTCCAGCTTCATCACACCACTCTGGGCGCGGGCGAACCGCTGGTCATGTTGCATGGCCTGCTGGGCTCGCATCAAAACCTCCTGCCCGCCGCCCGCGCATTCGCCGGACATTTTCAGGTCTTCGCCGTGGATCAGCGGAATCACGGCCACTCGCCGCATCACGAGGAGATGCATTACGGCGCCCTGGCCGACGATGTCGCGCGCTTTCTGGACCAGCAGGGCCTCGCGGCCGCCCACGTGCTCGGGCATTCGATGGGCGGCAAAACGGCGATGCAACTCGCGTTGCAGCACTCGGACCGCGTCCGTAAACTGGTCGTTGTGGACATGGCCCCGCGCGCGTATGGAGCACGTTTTGACCGCCTGCTGCGCGCCCTGCACGATCTGCGCCCCGAACGCTTCGCCACCCGGCACGAAGCGGATCAGGCCCTCACCGCGGCCGTGCCGGAAACGGCGTTGCGCCAGTTTCTCCTGAAAAACCTGATGCCCGGCGAGCACGGCGGTTATCGCTGGCGCATTCACCTGGACGGCATCGCCGCCAATTACGACCGCTTGCGTGAGGCGGTCCGGGGCGACACGCCCTTCGCCGGGGAAACCCTGTTTCTGCTAGGTGGCGATTCGGATTACGTCAGCGCCGCCGACCGTCCCCAAATCCAGCGGCTCTTCCCGCGGGTCCAATTCGCGACAATTCCCGGCGCCGGCCACTGGGTGCACGCGGAACAGCCGGAGGCGTTCGCGAACGCTGTGCTGCACTTCCTGCGCGCCCGGCCCGGCGGCCTCGCGTGAGGAATCGCTCCAGCCCTGGTCAAACGACTTGGCGCCGCGCCACCGCGCGTTTGGGCCGCTCGGATGGAAAGTGGGGCGCCCGCGCGAATTGAACTTTGCCAACGCCAGCGCGTCTGTTAAGAGAACCCACGTCAAACCACCGGGCGAACCATGGCGCCAGATCCAAATCCAGTCTCGCAGCCGTTCCCGGCCAGGAGCGGACGGCGATTGCAGTCATTGCGCCTGCTGGGCATGGCCGTGTTTTTTCTGCTGACGCTCAATTTGCGCGCCGCGCTGCAATTCGACGTCTTTCTCGGCCTCGACAACTACATTCCCGAAGCGAGCTGGTTTCCCATCATCTGCGAGGTCAACAACGACGGGCCCGCATTTCAGGGCGTGATTGAAGTGACCGGCGGCGGCATGGGTCAGGGCGGTTACGCACGGCTGGTGCCCGTGGAACTGCCCACCGGCACGCGCAAGCGGGTCACCATCCCCCTCTTCTGTGCCAATTCCTACAACGGCGAATGGGACGTCCGCCTCAAGGATGAACAGGGCCGGACGCGCGCCGAACAGCTCAGCCTCCGCCCGCGCGGCATCGTCAAACGCAGCACGGTCCTGCTCGGCTCCGTCTCGCGGACATTTAGTTGGACGCCGAGCTTTCAACGCGTCGCCGACAACCAGACCCAGTGGCAGCCCGCCGCCGCCCGCTTCCAGCCCACGCTGCTGCCCGACAACCCCATTGTGCTCGAAGGGCTGGATGCGTTGTATTTGAGTTCGGAACGCGCCGCCGACCTGCGCGCCTCCCAGGTCGCCGCCATCCAGTCGTGGATCAACAGCGGCGGTCACCTGATCGTGGCCGTGGACCAGATCAGCGACGTCAACAGCCTGGCCTGGTTGCGCGCGCTGGTCCCGGTGGAGTTGGACGGCGTGCAGCAGGTGCACCCCGGCACGGCGCTCGAAGACTGGCTCCGTTCGCCCGTCAAACCGTCCCTCGCCAAATATGTGCCGCGCACCGGCGGCTCGCATTCCGGCCCGCCGAAAAAGCCGGACGTGACGCTGGAGACGCCGTTCGGCGACGCGCAAAACGATGCGGCCTTCGACGAAGCCGGGTTGAACCTTGCCACCGGCCGGGTGCGGGAAGGAACCCCGCTCGTGTCGGTCGGGAGCACGCCCCTCATCGTCACCACCACGCGCGGCAACGGGCGCATCACCGTGTTGCTCTTCAGCCCGGAGCGCGAGCCCGTCAAGTCCTGGCGCAACCAGCCGGCGTTCTGGTCGCGCTTGGCCCAGGTGCCGCCGCGTTGGTATGCCTCGACGGAGAGTTATTACCCGAGCGGCTGGGGCGTGGACGGCATCTTCGGCGCGATGATTGACAGCCGGCAGGTGCGCAAACTACCCATCGGCTGGCTGTTGCTGATGTTGCTGGCCTACCTCGCCGTCATCGGTCCCGTGGACCAGATCTGGCTGCGCAAGCTCGGCAAGCCCATGCTGACCTGGATCACCTTCCCCTGCTACGTCGTGTTGTTCTCCGTGTTGATCTACCTCGTCGGCTACAAGCTCCGTGCCGGTGAATCCGAATGGAACGAACTGCACGTGGTGGACGTCTTCCCCGCGGGGAATCGCACGGAACTGCGCGGCCACACCTTTGGCTCCATCTACTCGCCCGTGAACCAGCGTTACGAATTCGCCGGCGCCGCCAAGGCCACCGCCTTCCGCGGCGAATTCTCGGGCAACTGGAACACGCAGTCCGAAAGCGATCGCGGCCGCGTGGTCCAGTCCGAAAGCTCGTTCAAGGCGGACCTGTTCGTCCCCGTCTGGACGTGCCAGTTGTTCGAGAACGACTGGTTGCAGACCGCGGATGCGCCGTTCTTCGCCGCACTGGACAAGAACGGGGCCAACTGGACGCTCAAGGTGCAGAACCGGCTCACCAAACCGTTGACGCACGTGCGCATCGTCCTCGACGGGTTCCTCTACGAACTGGGCGATGTGCCCGCCGGCCAGACGCGCGAATGGTCGCAGACCACTGCCACCGGCAGCACGTCGCTGCCGGACTTTGTGAACCGCTACGGCAACGGCTTCCAGAACGCCGTGCAACAACGCCGCGCCGCGTTTGGCGGCATGGAAAGCGGACGGTTGAACGACCTGCCCAATGACAGCGTCGCCGCCTCGTTCCTCGGCAACCTGCAGGCCGGCCAGAATTATTACACGTTCATCTGCCCGCCCGCGTTCGACCTCTCGGGCGCGGCCGGGCAGAACAACGCCATCGTCCTGGCCTGGTCCGCGGGCGAATCCCCCATCAAACCGCTCAACCAGTTTGCGACGCGCCGGAAGACCGTGAACACGCTCTGGCGGGAAACGCTCCCGCTGCCTTCAACCCATTGACGCCATGCCCACCGAGACCGCCACCACCATCGCCGCCGCGCCGCCGGTGGCCGCCGTCCAGACCTTCGGCCTCAGCCGCATGTATGGCGCGCTCGCCGCGCTCAGCAATCTCGACCTCACCGTCAACAAGGGCGATTTGTTCGGCTTCATCGGCTCGAACGGCGCCGGCAAGACCACGACGCTCCGCATCCTCGCCACCTTTCTCACCCCCACGGCGGGCCGCGCCCTGATCTTCGGCAAGGACGTCGTGGCGGACGCCGACGCCGTCCGCCACATCATCGGTTACATGCCGGACTTTTTCGGCGTTTACAAGGACATGGAGGTGACCGAATACCTCGATTTCTTCGGCGCCTGCTACAAAATCCCCTCCGCCAAACGCGAACGCACCGTGCTGGACGTGCTGGAACTCGTGGGCCTCAGCGAAAAGAAGGGCGCACTCATCGGCGCCTTGAGCCGCGGCATGCAGCAGCGCCTCGGCCTCGCCCGCGTGCTCATCCACGACCCGCAATTGCTGCTGCTGGACGAACCCGCCTCCGGCCTCGATCCGCGCGCGCGCATCGAAATGATGGCCATCCTGCAGGAGCTGCAGCGCATGGGCAAAACCATCATCATCTCGTCCCATATCCTCAGCGAGCTGCAAACGCTCTGCAATCGCGTGTGCATCATCGAAAAGGGCCGGCTCATCTACAGCGGCCCGGTCCAGGGCGTGCGCGACCAGATGCAGCAAAACCGCGTCGTCTGGGCGCGCGTTGCCTCCGACCAGGACCAGGCCGTGGAGTTGCTCAAGGCGCGCCCGGAAATCACGGAGGTGGCCACCGTGGACGGCGAAATCAAAATCACCCTGGCCAGCCTCGACACCGACCACAGCATCGTCGCCAGCACGCTCGTGCTCGGCGGCGCCAGGCTGATTGAACTGCGCGAGGACGAAATCGGCCTCGAAGAAGTCTTCATGCGCGTCACCAAGGGCGAAACGCAGTAAACAAGCCCGCGCTCCGGCCGTCGCATTCCAGGGCGCGTCCCGCTTGTGTTTCCCCGCCGACCCGCGTGGCCGTTCGCGCCGGTTAAGCCGACGAGGACGTCGGCGCTCCCCGGGCCCGGCGCCGCGGCGCCCGCACGATCCCCCGCCGCCGTTTCCCTGTTGCCCCATCCGCAGTCTTGCTCCAAGTTCACGCCGATGTCGGCGAGCCGCAGCCAGCCCTCGATGCTCCGCCCTGACCGCCCGGAGATCTCCCGGCTGGTCTGGGCGCTGGCGGCTTCCCTCCTCCTGCATGCCGCCTGTTACGGCGTCTATGAAGCCGGCAAGAAGGCGCATCTCTGGGACCGGATTCACCTGCCGGCCTGGGTTCAGGCCCTGGTCAAGGCTACGCTGCCGCAGGTCAAGGACGCCGCCAAACAGCCGCCCGCGCAGCGCGAACCACCGCTCATGTTCGTCGAGGTGAATCCCGACACCGCCGTCGCCGAGCCGCCGAAGAACGCCAAATACTACGCCGCCCAGAGCACGCGCGCCGCCAATCCCGACGCCGAACGCGAAACGGACGTGCCACAAATCTCCGGCACACAGGAGCACGTCATGCACACCGAGGATACGCAACGCTCCAAGGCGCAGCCGCTCCAGCCGGCGCCCGCGCCCCCCGCGCCCGCCCCGGAGAAGGCGGCGCCGCCCAAACCCGCCCTTCAGCCGGGCGACCTCACCCTGGCCAAGCCGCAACCCGAAACAGCCCGCGCGGACGAGACACCCCGCCCCCGCCCGCGCACCGTGGCCGAGGCCAAGGCCCGGCTCGCCCAGCTCCAACACGCCAGCCCGACCACCAATCAAAAGGCGCGGCAGGACGGCGGCGTGCGCCAGCGCAACGTCGTCTCCTCGCTCGATGCGATCGGTTCGCCCTTTGGCGCCTACGATGCCACCATCGTCGCCGCCATTCAGAACCGCTGGTATGACCTGCTCGACGAGCGCCGCTACGCCAGCGACCAGTCCGGCCGCGTCGTGATTGAATTCCGCCTGAACTACGACGGCCGCATCAGCGACCTCAAGGTCGTGGACTCCAGCGTGGACGAAATTCTCTCGCTGCTGTGCCAGAAGGCCATCCTCGACCCCTCGCCCTACGCCAAATGGCCCAGTGACATGCGCCGCAAGGTGGACGCCGATTACCGGGAAGTGCGGTTCACGTTTTACTACAACTAGAATCACTTGAACAATTCCCGCCGCATTCAGTCAATTTAGGACAAGCTAATGGAACTGCTCGTTTATTTGCTGCTCATCACCACCTCCGTCACCGGTCTGGGATTCGTCATCGAACGCGGCCTCGCGCTCCGCTGGCGCAAGGTGATCCCCCCGGAAATTGAATCCGCGGTGGATTCCTGTCAGACCCGCAATGACGTGCCGATGCTGCGCCGCGTCTGTGAACAGCACGCCTCCCCCATCGCCCGCCTGCTGAAAATCGCCGCGGACCACCTCGACCAGCCCAAGGCCGACAACGTGGACGCCGTGCAAACCCGCGCGCGCCACGAAATCGTGAAGCTCGAACGCGGGCTGGTCGTGCTGGAAATCATTGTCGGCATCGCGCCGCTCATCGGCCTCGTCGGCACCATCGCCGGCATGATGACGCTCTTCGGCGACCTGGGGCAGACCGGCCTGAACGACGTGGCCAAGCTCGCCGGCGGCATCGGGCTCATCCTGCGCGCCACGCTGTTCGGCCTGCTCATCGCCATCCCCGCGCTCATCGCCTGGAGCTACTTCAACAAGAAGGTGGAAGTGCTCGGCGTCGAAATGGAACGGCTCTGCGAGGAATTTGTGCGCCGCCTCTACCGCGAAGAAAAGCAATAACCGGCCATGCGTTTTCCCATCCGCAAACGCCGTCAAACCCCGGCGGTCATCATCGTCGCCCTGATCGACGTGCTGATCGTGATGCTCATCTTCCTGCTCGTCACCACCTCGTTCAAACAGCAGCCGGCACTGCGCCTCGCCCTGCCCGAATCCTCCGCCGCCGCCAAGTCCGGCGCCAACGACGAACCGCCATTGATCGTGAGCATTGACGCCAGCGGCACCCTGCGCCTGGGACCCGACGCCCGGGCCGTCACCCGCGACCGGCTGAAGGAAGAATTGCTCGCCGAAGCCACCAAAAATCCCGCCGTCAAACTCGCCATCAACGCCGACAAGGCGGCCCCGTTTGGCCAGATCGTGATGGTGATGGACGCCGCCAAAGCCGCCGGCATCAAAGGCGTCAACGCCTTCACCAAGCAGGCCGCCAAATAACCGCCCCGCCTGCGCGGGAGGGAGAGGGCTGGGGTGAGGTAGGGTCAGCCATGAACTAGGCCAAACAAATATCTTGCCGCCCGCCAAAAGTCAGCCTTCAATTCCATTATGCACGAGCGAACTAGGCCAAATCGCCCCGCGCTAGACCTTACCCGCGTTTGGCCGAATACATGTTAGGCGTATCGGGCACATCACACAAAAATATGACCACAACAACAGCCAAGAGATTCGGGATTCTGTTTTATAGCATCGCCACAGTTCTAGTTTTACTCGGTGTCGCACTGAATATTTCCGGTTCTGTGCGCACCGGCACTTTGCTTATCGGCATGAGCATAGTCTTGGCGTGCAGCACGGCAGTCAGACTCGGACATTTGAAGAGATGGTAGTCATGGATGATACGCCTAACAAGTCGCCGGAGCCAACCGCCGTTGGCGCTGTCAGTTCCGCTATCGCGGTTCACGTCACGAGTCGGCGGTGGCTCAGCTTTTTTCGTTAGGCCGCTACACACGTCATGACATCTGGACGCCACAACGACTACTACTGGATTCAGTGGCAGAGCGCATTTCTGGATGCGTTGCTGCGACGTGTTCCTCAGATTGTCCTTGGTCGTTACCTCGTCAACACCAGTTTCGACAGCGGCAGTCTCACGCTTTCCGACGAGGAGCGTCAGTCGGGATGGCGGTCGGTTGGCTCGCTTACCTATAGCCCGCGTATCACGGACGCAGCGATACCGCATGACCAGTTCGACGAGTGGTTGGTGTTTTCGCGGTCCACGGAGGTTCAGTCTTGGAAGCCGCTTGTGAATTATTGCGGCTTCTCTCTCACCGACACGAATTACGATGGGATGCAGGATGAGTTGTGGGAGCAGGTTGATAGTGTTCGTCCCGAATCTTACTTGGCAGAGGGTGACCGATTGATTTTCATTACCAGCAGCCGGGAGTTGCATGAGCTTGCACTTGCACAGAGAGAGTTGGACACGACCGCGGTCTCGTAAGAAACTAGGCGTGTAAGTTCAGGTGGTGGTGATGAGTTTAAAGCCGAGGGCGGTGGCGGATTGGTGGAGGCGTTGAATCTGCTTGAGCTTCAGTTTTTCTTCGGCGTGTTGCCACACGGTCGGGTCGT